>JAICGY010000018.1 GCA_025922915.1 Candidatus Methylomirabilota bacterium
CTCGGCGGGCTCGCCATGGCCGCCTCGCCCGCGGTGGCACGCTTCGTCGGCGCCGGTGGCGTGGCCGCCGCCGGGGCCGTCACCGCCGAGATGCGCGAGATCGTCCTCGGCGAGCATCCTCACTTCCGCATCCCCGCGCTGGACGACCGCGGCACTCCCGTCGGCATCGACGTGATCCGCGTCGTCGAGACAGGCATCGCGCCCCTGATCAACACCGGGATCGCGGGACGCCGGGCCGGCACGGGGCAGGTCGGGGCCGGCGTCGTCCGGGCACCGCTCGCCTGCTTCACCGCTGCCCTGGAAGCGCTCACGGGCGCCGCCGAGCCCGCGCGCTAGCCGCGCCACCCCGCGGACGCGCGCCGTCAGGCGCTGCCGATCATCGCCCGGACGCGGGTGAGCAGGCTCTCGTCGGTGAAGGGCTTCGACAGGAGCGCGAGGTGCTCGCCGAAGGCCAGGTCGTCGGGACGGCGGCCCGTCGAGATGAGCACGGGCAGCCGCGCCCACGCCACGGTGGCGCGCAGCTGGGCCAGGAACTGCCGGCCGTCCATGCCGGGCAGACCGAGGTCCAGCACGATGAGGTCGGGGGCCAGGTCAGGCAGGCGCGCGAGCGCTTCGCGCGCGTCCTCGAACCCGGTGGCGGTGTAGCCCGCCTCGGCCAGCAGCAGGACCTGGATCTCGCGCAGGTACCTCATGTCCTCGATCACCAGGATGTGCTTGGCCATACTGCGCAAGCAGCAAATCATTGCAAGGCGGGTGCCGGAGAGGCCCACGCGTAAGCTCGGATCACGTCTGATCCTCGCCCGTGCCGACTGCCCGTTGCGTTGACGCCCTGACACCGCGCGATGCCCGGGCGTTCCATCGTACTGTGGCGGCGGTGGACGCCGCCGCCGACCTGCTCCTCACCGCGGCCCGCCTCCCCGACCGGGACGGCCTGGTCGACATCGCGGTCGTCGGCGACCGGATCGCCTCCAACGGTCCGGCCTCCGTCGCGGCCCGAGGGGCCATCGATCTCGGCGGGCGGCTGGTGACACCGGGTCTCGTCGAGTCGCACATCCACCTCGACAAGGCGCTCCTTTCCGACCGCGTCTCCACCACCGCCGGCACGCTGGAGGAGGCGATCCGGGTCACCGCCCAGGCGAAGCGCAGCTTCACGGTCGACGACGTCCGGGGCCGGGCCCGCCGCGTCCTCGACATGGCGGTCCGCAACGGGACGACGGCGGTCCGCTCGCACGTGGAGGTGGACCCGGGCGTCGGGCTGACCGGCCTCGAGGCCCTGCTGCCGGTGCGCGAGGAGTACGCGCCCGCGCTCGACCTGCAGCTCTGCGCCTTCGCCCAGGAAGGGATCATCCGGGCGCCGGGGACCGAGGGGTTGCTGCGCCGCGCCCTGCAGATGGGCGCCGACCTCATCGGCGGCTGCCCGTACACCGACTCCGATCCGATCGGACACATCCGCACCGTCTTCGCGCTCGCGACGGCGTTCGGGGTCGATGCCGACTTCCACGTCGACTTCTCGGACGAGCCGCTGCACATGCACGTGCGCGAGATCGCCGACCAGACCGTCCGCCTCGGCTGGCAGGGGCGCGTCGTGGTCGGCCACGTCACGGAGCTGGCGGCGATCCCGCCGTTCGAGCAGGACACCGTCGTCGCCGAGCTCGCCGCGGCCGGCGTCGCGGTCGTCTGCCTGCCCGCGACGGACCTGTACCTCATGGGCCGGGGGGACGACATCAACATCCGGCGCGGGCTCGCGCCGATCCGGCGGCTGCTCGCCGCCGGAGTCCCCGTCGCCCTCGCCTCCAACAACATCCGCAACCCGTTCACCCCCGTGGGGACGGCGGACCTCGCACTGCTGACCTTCCTCGTCGCCGTCGCCGCCCACATGGGCAGCCCCGCCGACCTGCGAGCGCTCGTCGACACCATCACCGTCCACCCGGCGCGCATGCTGCGGCTGCCGGACTACGGGCTGGTCCCCGGCTGCCGCGCCGATCTCGTGGTCTGGGAGTGCGCCCGGGCCGAGGACATCCCGGCCACGCTGCCCGCCCGGACGCTGGTCTTGAAGCGGGGGCGCGTCACCGTGGAGGCCGAGCACCGCGTGGTGGAGCGCTGGCGGTGAACCCGGCGGTGGCGGCGCGGGTCATGGGGCTCCTGGCGCTGCTCTGGCTGGGCGGGGCCGTGCTCGTCCGGGGGCTGGCCCCGCCCACCGGGGGCATCCTGGGGTTCCTGCACATGGTCGACCTGGTCTTCCACGAGGCCGGCCACGTCATCTTCTCGATCTTCGGCCAGTTCGCCGGCATCCTGGGCGGCTCGCTGAACCAGGTGCTGATCCCGGCGATCTGCGCCGGCTACTTCCTCTGGCACGGCCAGCGCGCGGCCGGGGCCCTCTGCCTGGGCTGGACGGGCGAGAGCATCAGCGACGTCGCCGTGTACGCGGCCGACGGGCGCGACATGCGGCTGCCCCTCCTCGCCGACGGGCTGATCCACGACTGGAACTGGCTCCTCTCGGCGCTCTCGCTGCGGGAGCAGGCCGAGCCGGTCGGTCGCGCCGTCCTCGCCGTGGGGGCCGCGGTGATCCTCGCCGGCATCGTGCTGATGGCGGTGGAGCTCACGGCCCACCTGACGCGGCCGGCCGGAGCGCGCGAGCCCCGCCTGCGTTGACACCGGGGTGACCGCCCGGTAGAGTGAGCGTTGGCCCTTTCCTTTAAGTGAGCCCGGCGAGGCTCGTAAGGAGAGACGATGAGCACACGACCGCCCCGCCTGCGCGAGAAGGCGCAGGTTCTCGATGAAGCCGCGCTCGACCGCGCCCTCACCCGGATCGCCCACGAGATCCTCGAGAGGAACCAGGGCGCCAAGGACCTGACCTTCATCGGTCTCCGCACGCGCGGCATCACGCTCGCCCAGCGCCTGGCCGCGAAGATCGCCGCCATCGACGGGACGACGGCGCCCGTGGGCACCCTCGACATCACGCTCTACCGCGACGACCTCGACATGCGCGGGGCCCCGGTGGTGCGCGGCACGGACATCCCGTTCTCCATCAAGAACAAGACGGTCGTCCTCGTGGACGACGTGCTCTACACCGGCCGGACGATCCGGGCCGCGCTCGACGCGCTCATCGACCTCGGCCGGCCCCGCATGATCCAGCTCGCCATCCTGATCGATCGCGGCCACCGCGAGCTCCCCATCCGCCCCGACTACATCGGCAAGAACCTGCCGACCGCGCGCCGGGAGACGGTGGCCGTCCGGCTGCGCGAGCACGACGGCGAGGACCGCGTGGTCATCGAAGAGCCGGAGGAGGCCTGAGCATGGGCTGGAGCCGCAAGGACCTCGTGGCCATCCGCGACCTGGACGCCGCCGAGATCGTCATGATCCTGGACACCGCCGCCTCCCTCCAGGAGATCGCCGGGCGCGACATCAAGAAGGTCCCGGCGCTGCGCGGCAAGACCGTCGTGAACCTGTTCTACGAGGCGTCCACCCGCACCCGGACCTCGTTCGAGATCGCCGGCAAGTGGCTGTCGGCCGACGTCGTCAACTTCTCGGCCGGCGGCTCCAGCACCGCGAAGGGCGAGAGCTTCATCGACACCGCGAGGAACATCGCCGCCATGAGCCCCGACGTGGTCGTCGTCCGGCACTCGTCCTCGGGGGCGGCCGCCCTGCTCGCGCGCACGCTGGACTGCGCCGTCGTGAACGCCGGCGACGGCGCCCACGAGCACCCGACCCAGGCCCTGCTCGACCTGCTCACGGTGCGGGAGCGGAAGGGTCACCTCGACGGGCTGAGCGTCGCGATCGTCGGCGACGTCGCCCACAGCCGCGTCGCCCGCTCCAACATCCACGGCATGCGCAAGCTGGGGCTGAGCGTCACCGTCGCCGGGCCGCCCACGCTGATTCCGCCCTTCGTGCAGGAGCTGGGCGTCAAGGTCGCCTACCGCCTGGAGGATGCCATCCGCGACGTCGACGTGATCATGATGCTGCGCCTGCAGCACGAGCGCATGACGGGCGGCCTCATCCCGTCCCTGCGCGAGTACTCGCGCACCTGGGGGTTGACGCTCGACCGTCTCCGGGCCCACGCCCGCCCGGACGTGCTCATCATGCATCCGGGGCCGGTGAATCGCGGGATCGAGCTGTCGCCCGAGGTGGCGGACGGGCCGTACTCGGTGATCCTCGACCAGGTCGCCAAGGGCGTGGCCGTCCGCATGGCCGTGCTGTACCTGCTCGGCGGCAGCAAGGGAGGCGATCAGGCATGAGCCTCCTCATCCGCGGCGGCCGCGTGGTCGACCCCGCCAACGACGTGGACGGCGTGCAGGACGTCCTGCTCGCCGGCGACCGCGTGGAGCGGCTCGGCCACGGCCTGTCCGCCGCCGGCGCGACCGTGATCGACGCGACGGGCAAGGTCGTCTGTCCCGGATTCATCGACATCCACGTCCACCTGCGGGAGCCCGGCCACGAGTACAAGGAGACCATCGCCTCCGGCACCCGCGCGGCGGCCGCCGGGGGCTTCACCGCCGTCTGCTGCATGGCCAACACCGACCCGGTGAACGACAACCGCTCGGTCACCGACTACATCCGCGCCCGGGCGGCGAGCGAGGGCGTCGTGCGCGTCTACCCGATCGGGGCGGTCAGCCGGGGGCTCCGCGGCGAGGAGCTGGCCGAGCTCGCCGAGCTGGCCGAGGCCGGCTGCGTCGCGTTCTCCGACGACGGCCGGTGCGTCATGAACGCGGCCTTGTACCGGCGCGCGATGGAGTACACGCTGCCCTTCGGGCGCCCGCTCATCAGCCACGCCGAGGACCACACGCTGTCGCGCGGCGCCGCGATGCACGAGGGCGTGGTGTCGACCGAGATCGGCCTGCCGGGCGCCCCGGCCGCCGCCGAGGACGTCATGGTGGCCCGCGACATCCTCCTCGCCGAGCTGACGGGCGCCCACGTCCACATCGCGCACCTCTCGACGGCGGGCGCCGTCCGTCTCGTGCGCGAGGCCCGGGCCCGGGGCGTGAAGGTGACGGCCGAGGTCACGCCCCACCACCTGCTGCTCACGGACGAGGCCGTCCGCTCGTACGATCCGAACACCAGGATGAACCCCCCGCTCCGCGCCAAGCGGGACGTCGAGGCGGTGCTGGAGGGGCTGGCGGAGGGAACGATCGACTGCGTGGCCACCGATCACGCCCCCCACGCCGCCAGCGAGAAGGAGGGGGAGTTCGACCGGGCCGCCGCCGGGATCGTCGGGCTCGAGACGGCCGTCAGCCTCCTGCTCGACCGCCTCGTCCGGCCCGGGCTCCTGCCGCTGTCCACGCTCGTGGCGCGGCTGAGCCGCGACCCGGCCCGGCTGCTCGACCTGCCGGGCGGCAGTTTGGGGCCGGGGGCGCCGGCCGACGTCACGATCCTCGACCTCGACCGGGAACTGACGATCGAGCCTGCGCGGTTCCACTCGAGAGGCCGCAACACGCCCTTCGGGGGCTGGGCGCTGGTGGGCGCGCCGTGGAAGACCATCGTGGGAGGGCGCGTCGCATGGGAGTGAGCGAGGCGCTCCTCGTCCTGCGTGACGGCCGGGTGTTCCGCGGGCGGCCGCTGGGAGCCCGCGGCGAGGCCACGGGAGAGGTCATCTTCAACACGGCGATGTCCGGGTACCAGGAGATCCTGACGGACCCGTCGTACCGCGGCCAGATCGTCACCATGACCTACCCGCTGATCGGGAACTACGGGGTCAACGAGGAGGACGTGGAGTCGCGGCGGCCCTGGGTCAACGGGTTCGCCGTCAAGGAGGCCTCGGCCGTCGCCTCCTCCTGGCGGGGGCGGACGAGCCTGGACGACTACCTGCGGGCCCACGGCATCGTGGCGCTCCAGGGGATCGACACGCGCGCCCTCACGCGCCACCTGCGCGACCACGGCTCGCAGGACGGCATCATCTCGACCGAGGAGCGCGACGTCGAGCGGCTGCGCGAGCGGGCCCGGACCCTGCCCGGCCTGGTCGGGCGCGACCTCGTGAGCGAGGTGACGGTCGACGCGCCCTTCGAGTGGACCGAGGGCGCGTGGCGGCTCGAGCGCGGGTACACCGCGCCGCCGGCCGGCCGGTGGCGCGTCGTCGCCTACGACGCCGGCATCAAGCTGAACATCCTGCGCCAGCTGCGCACGGTCGGCTGCGACGTGACCGTCGTGCCGGCCTCGACGCCGGCGGAGGCGGTGCTGGAGCGGAAGCCGGACGGCGTGTTCCTGTCCAACGGGCCGGGCGACCCCGAGGGCGTGCCCTACCTCGTGGCGTCGATCGGACGGCTGCTGGGCAAGGTTCCCGTCTTCGGCATCTGCCTGGGCCAGCAGATCATCGCCCTCGCCGCCGGCGGGCGGACCTACAAGCTGCCCTTCGGTCACCACGGGGCCAACCACCCCGTGCGCGACCTCGCCACCGGCCGCGTGGAGATCACGTCGCAGAACCACAACTTCGCCGTCGATCCCGGCTCGCTGGCCGACCGCGGCTGGGAGCCCTCGCACGTGAACCTGAACGACGGCACCTGCGAGGGGCTGCGGCATCGCGAGTGGCCCGTCTTCTGCGTCCAGTACCACCCGGAGGCGTCGCCGGGGCCGCACGACGCGAGCGACCTCTTCCGCCGTTTCACCGAGCTGATGGCCGCCACCGCGGCGCGGCCGTGAGAGGAGGCTGAGCCTCACCATGCCGAAGTACCTGATCTCGTACCGGAAGGTGGAGGGCGCTGGACAGAAGCCCGAGTGGGCCTCGTTCACGGCGCAGAGCGAGAGCACGCTGGAATCCAAGGCGATCCGCGAGCGCGTCGACCGCCGCATGAGCGTGCTCGGCGAGCAGCTCTGGGGCGACGGGGAGGTCGTCTGGGTCGGCAGCGGCCGCCTCGACGACGTGCTGTACAAGCGCGAGGAGGCCGCCCCCGAGACGTCGATCGTCTACGGGCTGGTCGAGGAGTAAGGCGAGCCCCGAATGCCGAGGCGCACCGACATCCGGAAGATCCTCATCATCGGCTCGGGCCCCATCGTCATCGGACAGGCCTGCGAGTTCGACTACTCGGGCACGCAGGGCTGCCGCGCGCTGCGGGAGGAGGGGTACGAGGTCGTCCTCGTCAACTCCAACCCGGCCACGATCATGACCGACCCCGAGATGGCGGCGCGCACCTACGTCGAGCCCCTCACGCCGGAGTTCGTCGGCAAGATCATCGAGCGCGAGCGCCCCCAGGCGCTGCTCCCCACGCTGGGGGGCCAGACCGCGCTGAACCTCGCGGTCGCGCTGGCCGAGGACGGCACCCTCGCCCGGTTCGGGGTCGAGCTCATCGGCGCCAAGATCGACGCCATCCGCAAGGCCGAGGATCGCGCGCTCTTCAAGCAGGCGATCGAGCGGGTGGGGCTCGCGCTGCCGCGCTCCGGCTACGCGCGGTCCTTCGACGAGGCCAAGGCCGTCGTGCGCGCCACCGGGTACCCGGCCATCATCCGGCCCTCGTTCACGCTCGGCGGGACCGGCGGCTCCATCGCCTACAACCCCGAGGAGCTCGAGGACGCCGTCCGCTGGGGCGTGCAGATGTCGCCCCTGGGCACGGTGCTCGTCGAGGAGTCCGTGATCGGCTGGAAGGAGTTCGAGCTGGAGGTCATGCGCGACCTCGCCGACAACGTGGTCGTCATCTGCTCGATCGAGAACGTGGACCCGATGGGGGTCCACACCGGCGACTCGGTGACGGTCGCGCCCGCCCAGACGCTGACGGACAAGGAGTACCAGGTGATGCGCGACGCCGCCATCGCGATCATCCGGGAGATCGGCGTCGAGACGGGCGGCTCGAACATCCAGTTCGCGGTCGACCCCGAGGACGGCCGGCTGGTCGTCATCGAGATGAACCCCCGCGTCAGCCGCTCCTCCGCGCTCGCCTCCAAGGCGACCGGCTTCCCCATCGCCAAGATCGCGGCCAAGCTCGCGGTCGGGTACCGGCTGGACGAGATCAAGAACGACATCACGCGCGAGACGCCGGCCTCGTTCGAGCCGGTGCTCGACTACTGCGTCGTCAAGTTCCCGCGCTGGGCCTTCGAGAAGTTCCCGGAGGCCGATCGCACGCTCACCACCCAGATGAAGTCGGTCGGCGAGGCCATGGCCATCGGCCGCACGTTCAAGGAGGCGCTGCAGAAGGCCGTCCGCTCGCTGGAACAGGACCGGGTGGCGCTGACGCTCGGCCGCCCGGTGGAGCCCGAGGAGCTGCGCGGCCTCGTGCGCGTGCCGAACCCCGACCGGCTCTTCGCCATCGGCGACGCCTACCGAGCCGGGCTCGGCACGGCGGAACTCCACAACCTGAGCAAGATCGACCCCTGGTTCCTCGAGAACATCCGCGAGATCGTGGCGTTCGAGACCGAGGTGGTCCGGGCCGGCCTGGACGACCCGGCCACCCTCCGCCACGCCAAGCAGCTGGGGTTCGCCGACCAGCGCATCGCCGAGCTGACCGGGCGGTCGGAGCGCGAGGTGCGGGCGGCCCGCCTGGCCCACGGCATCCGTGCGACGTTCAAGACCGTCGACACGTGCGCCGCCGAGTTCGAGGCGCACACCCCCTACCTCTACGCCACCTACGAGGAGGAGGACGAGGCGCCCTCGACCGACCGCCGCAAGGTGATCATCCTCGGCTCCGGCCCGAACCGGATCGGCCAGGGCATCGAGTTCGACTACTGCTGCGTCCACGCCGCCTTCGCGCTGAAGGCGCTCGGCGTGGAGGCGATCATGGTGAACTGCAACCCGGAGACGGTCTCGACCGACTACGACACCTCCGACCGCCTCTACTTCGAGCCCCTCACCCTCGAGGACGTCCTGAACATCGTGGAGAAGGAGCGCCCGCTCGGCGTCATCGTGCAGTTCGGCGGCCAGACGCCCCTCAAGCTGGCGGTGCCGCTCCGCGAGGCCGGCGTGCCCATCCTGGGCACCTCGCCCGACGCCATCGACCGGGCCGAGGACCGCGACCGCTTCAGCCGCCTGCTCACCGAGCTCGGGCTCCAGCAGGCGGCCGGCACCACGGCGCGCTCGCTGCTCGAGGCCCAGGCCATCGCGGCCGCCATCGGTTACCCGGTGCTGGTGCGGCCGTCGTACGTGCTCGGCGGCCGGGCCATGCAGATCGTCTACGACGACCGTGACCTCACCGAGTACATGACGGAGGCGGTGAAGGTCTCGCCCGAGCATCCAATCCTCATCGACAAGTTCCTCGAGGACGCCATCGAGATCGACGTGGACGCCGTCAGCGACGGCGTGACCGTGGTCGTCGGCGGCGTCATGGAGCACATCGAGAAGGCCGGCGTCCACTCCGGCGACGCCGCGTGCGCGCTGCCCCCGTACTCGCTCGACGAGGGCCAGGTGGCGGTCCTGCGCGCGCAGACGAAGGCCCTCGCGCGGGCCCTGGGCGTCGTCGGCCTGATCAACGTGCAGTTCGCGATCCGCAACGAGACCGTCTACGTGCTGGAGGTGAACCCGCGGGCGTCGCGCACGGTGCCCTTCGTCTCCAAGGCGATCGGCCTGCCGCTGGCCAAGGTGGCGACGCGGGCGATGCTGGGGGAGCCGGTCGCGCCGCACGCCGGCGTGGAGGAGCGCGAGCTGCGCCACATCGCCGTCAAGGAGTCGGTTTTCCCGTTCATCAAGTTCCCCGGCGTCGACGTCGTGCTCGGACCGGAGATGAAGTCGACGGGCGAGGTCATGGGGCTGGACCTGGACTTCCGCAAGGCCTACCTCAAGTCGCAGCTCGCGGCGGGGTCGGTGCTCCCCGCGTCGGGCAAGGTCTTCGTCTCGGTCAAGAACGGGGACAAGCGGGCGGCGACGACCCTCGCCCGGCGCCTGGTGGAGCTCGGCTTCACGATCGTGGCCACGAGCGGGACGGCGCGCGTGCTCGAGCGGCAGGGCATGACGGTCGAGCAGATCCACAAGGTGGCCGAAGGCTACCGGCCCAACGTGGTCGACCTCATGAAGCGCGGCGACATCGCGCTGGTCTTCAACACGCCGGAAGACGGGCGCGCGCGCCGGGACTCCTACACGATCCGCCGCACCGCGGTCGTGCACTCCATTCCCTACTACCTGACCGTCGACGGCATCCAGGCCGCGATCGGGGCCATCGAGGCTCTCCTGAAGGGCGAGCACCAGGTGTGCAGCCTGCAGGAGTACCACGCCGATGCCTGACGCCCCGCGGCCGGCCGGCGCCCGGGACCGGCTGTTCGTCGCGCTCGACGTGGAGACCCTCGACCAGGCCGACGCGCTGATGACCGAGCTGAAGGGCGTCGTGGGGGGCTGCAAGATCGGCTCGCAGCTCTTCACCGCCGCCGGCCCGGCCGCCGTCGAGCGGGCGCTCGCGCACGGGTTCCGGGTGTTCCTGGACCTCAAGTACCACGACATCCCGAACACCGTGGCGGGGGCGGTCCGCGAGGCCGCGCGCCTCGGCGTCTTCATGCTCAACGTGCACGCCTCCGGCGGTCCCGCCATGCTGCGCGCGGCCGCGGAGGCGGGGCGCGCGGCCACCCGGCCCGGCCAGACCCGGCCGCTCTGTCTCGGCGTCACCGTGCTCACCAGCCTGGACCGGCACGCGCTGGCCGCGCAGGGCGTGGTCGGCACGGTGGAGGCCCACGTGCTCCGCCTCGCGGAGCAGTCGCGGGCGGCCGGCCTCGACGGCTCCGTCGCCTCGCCGCGCGAGATCCGCCTGCTCCGCGGCGGTCTGGGACCGCGGTGGATCATCGTCACGCCGGGGATCCGGCCCGACGGGGCGACCGCGCGTGCCGACGCCGGACCCGCCACCGCGGGCGACGACCAGGTGCGCGTCGCGACGCCGGCGGCGGCGATCGGTGCCGGCGCCGACTACCTCGTCGTCGGGCGCCCGGTCACCGGCGTCGCCGATCCCGGGGCCGCCGCCGCCGCCCTGGTCGCCGAGATCGAGCGCGCGCTCGACGGTTGACGCCGGCGCGGCCGCCGACCGTCCGCGCCGCCACCGCCTGGCATATGATGTCCGACATGACCACCGCCGGCAGACTGACCGAGGCCGAGACCATCGCCCTCTACGAGAAGCGCGGCGCCCTGCTGCGCGGGCACTTCCGGCTCACGTCGGGACTGCACTCGGACGTCTATCTGCAGTCGGCGCTGGTGCTGCAGCACCCCGAGGACGCCGAACCGCTCGGCGCGACGCTGGCCGCCGCGCTGGAGGACACCGGCGCCCGGGTGGTGCTGGCCCCCGCGATCGGAGGCATCCTGGTCGCCCACGAGGTGGCGCGGGCGCTCGGCGTGCGCGCGCTCTTCACCGAGCGCGAGGGGGGCGAGATGCGGCTTCGCCGGGGCTTCGCCCTGTCGCCGGGCGAGCGGTGCCTGGTCGTCGAGGATGTGATCACCACCGGCGGCTCGACCCGCGAGGTGATCGCGTGCGTGGAGTCGCTCGGCGGCCGCGTCGTCGGCGTCGGGGCGCTCGTCGACCGGAGCGGCGGAACGGCCGGGTTCCCGGCCCGCTTCGTCGCGCTCGCCAGGGTGACCGCGAGGAATTACCCGCCGGACGGCTGCCCGCTCTGCGCGGCGGGCACGCCGGCCGTCAAGCCGGGCAGCCGGACCTGACTCACCGCCCCAGCACCCCGTTCTGCAGGAGGACCACACCGAGCCAGACCAGCTGGCCGCCGACGAACACGACGACCCCGCGCTCCCGGCCCTGGGCCAGATGCGTCCGGTACTGCCAGGCGCCACCCGCGAGGGCGACCGCCACGAAGAGCGTGCCGTCGTACCGGTCGAGCGCGCCGGCGCGCACGGCCAGCGTGCCGAGGAATCCCCAGACGACCCAGGCGCCGAGCCAGCCGGTCACCACCGACAGCATCGCGGCCGGACGCGAGCCGGATCGTCCGAGCGCACGGGCGGCGACCAGCCCGGCGAGCCCCGCCAGCACTGCCGCGCCCGCCAGAGCCCACGCCCAGCGCGTCATCGCCTCCTTGACGGCCCGACCGTGACGGCGGGGCGGTCGATGCGCAATCTACGCGTCGCCATCGTGACGTGTCAACTGCAACGTATTGACACTACAGAGAATTTCCTCCATGCTGAGGCTCTTCCATGGTCCGTAGCATGACCGGGTTCGGGCGAGCGGAGGCTCGCGGCGAGTCGCTCGTCGTCGGCGCCGAGGCCCGTTCGGTGAACCATCGTCACCTCGACGTCGCCGTCCGCCTGCCGCGGGCGCTCGCCGCGCTGGAGCTCGATGTCAAGCGGCTCGTCACCGATCGGCTCGAGCGCGGCCGTGTCGACCTCACCATCCAGGTCACCCCGGTGGAGACGCGCCCGCTCCAGCGCGTCGTGGCCGACGCCGCCCTCGCCCGCGAGTACCTCGACCGCGCACGGCAGCTCGCCGCGGAGCTCGGCGAGACGGCGGCGCCCCTGTCGCTCGAGTGGGTCCTGACCCGCCCCGGCGTGGTGCGTCTCGAGGAGCCGGAGCCGGTCGAGGCCGCCGCGCCGTGGCCGCTCGTCGAGGAGGCCGTCGCGCGGGCGCTCGACGAGCTCGTCGCGCGTCGCGAGGCGGAGGGGATGCGGCTGGCCGCGGAGATGCGCTCGCTGCACGCCGAGCTGGCCGCCGTGGTGCAGACGATGGCGACGCGCGCGCCCGCCGCGGTCGCGCGCCGCGAGGAGCGCGTGCGCGAGCGGCTGCGGGCGCTGCTGGGCGCGGCGGGCGTGGACGAGAGCCGGGTCCTCACCGAGGCGGCGGTGTGGGCCGACAAGACCGACATCGCGGAGGAGCTGGCGCGCCTGGGCGCGCACCTCGGCGAGCTCGGGCTGGCCCTCGACAAGGGCGGCCCGCTGGGCCGGACGCTGGAGTTCCTGCTGCAGGAGCTCGGCCGGGAAGTCAACACCGTCGGCTCGAAGGCCGACGACCTCGAGCTGAGCCAGGCGGCTCTCGCCGCCAAGGGGACGCTCGAGCGGATGCGGGAGCAGGTGCAGAATCTTGAGTAGCGGCAGGACGAACGGAGGCGGGCTCCACCTCGTCAACGTCGGGCATGGCAACGTGGTGGTGGCCGAGCACGTGGTGGCGATCGTCGCGCTCGACTCGCTGCCCGTGAAGCGGTTGATCGAGAGCGCCAAGGGAGGCGCCAAGCTCATCGACGCCACGAACGGGCGGCGGACGCGGGCGGTCATCGTGACGGGCAGCGATCACCTGATCCTGTCCTCGCTCGAGCCGGCCACGCTGGCCCAGAGGCTGGCGACGGACCGGGGCACCGGGTGATCCGCCGGCGCGGCACGCTCTTCGTCGTGTCGGCGCCCTCCGGCGCCGGCAAGACGACGCTGTGCCGCGAGATCCGCCGGCGCCTGCCGGACGTGCGGTACTCGGTCTCGTGCACGACCCGGGTGCCGCGGGCGGGCGAGGTGGACGGGGCCGACTTCCGCTTCATCGCCGAGGACGAGTTCCGGGTGATGCTGGAGCGCGAGGAGCTGGCCGAGTGGGCCACCGTGCACGGCCACCTCTACGGCACGCCGGCCGCGCCGCTGGAGGCCGCGCTCGGCCAGGGCCACGACGTGCTGCTCGACATCGACACCCAGGGGGCCGCCCAGCTCCGCGCGCGCTACCCCGAGGCCGTCCTGGTGTTCATCGTCGCGCCGTCGATGGCCGAGCTGGAACAGCGGCTGCGCGAGCGGCGGTCGGACGCCGAGTCGGAGATCGCCCGCCGCCTCGCGCGGGCGCGCGAGGAGATCGCCCTCTGGCGGCGGTACGATTACCTCATCGTGAACCGGGACGTGAAGGACGCGATGGAGCACCTGGAGTCGATCATCCTGGCCGAGCGGTGCCGGACCGCCCGCCTGGGCCTCACCTTTCCGGATCTGGAGGTCACCACCTGATGGCATTCCCGTCGCTGGAGGCTGCGCTCACGAACGTCTCGAACCGCTACCTGCTCGTCGTCCTGGCCGCGAAGCGGGCGCGGCAGGTGAACCGGGGCGCCCCGCCCCGCGTGGAGACCAGGCACAGGAAGCCGACCAGCCTGGCCCTCGAGGAGGTGGCGGCGGCCAAGGTCGAGTACCGCGTGAAGGACGAGGGCGAGACCACGCGGCCGTGACCGCGCTGGGCGGCCGGGAGCTGGTCCTCGGCGTCACCGGGTCGATCGCGGCCTACAAGGCGGTCTACCTGCTCCGGGAGCTCACGCGGCAGGGCGCCCGGGTCAGCGTCTGCCTCAGCGCGCACGCGCGCGAGTTCGTCGGGGCGCTGACGTTCCGCACGCTCTCCGGGCATCCGGTGCTCGAGGACCTCTTCGATCCGCGGAGCGAGGACGCCGTCGAGCACGTCGCCCTCGCCGAGCGCGCCGCGGCGATCGTCGTCGCCCCCGCCACGGCGAACCTGCTCGCCAAGGCGGCGCAGGGACTGGCCGACGACTTCCTGACCACGCTCCTGCTGGCCGGGCGCTGTCCCGTCCTGATGGCGCCGGCCATGGACGGCGGGATGTGGGAGCATCCCGCCGTCGTCGCCAACGTGGCCACCCTCCGGCGACGCGGCGTGGTGGTCCTCGAGCCCGACCGGGGCGCGCTCGCCTCCGGCCTCTCGGCGCAGGGCCGGCTTCCCGAGGTCGAGGCGATCGTCGAGGCGCTGCGGGCCGTGCTCGGCCCCCGCGACCTCGCGGGCGAGCGGGTGCTGGTAACCGCCGGACCCACCCGGGAGCCGATCGATCCCGTCCGCTACATCTCCAACCGGTCGTCGGGGCGGATGGGGTACGCGCTGGCCGCCGCCGCCGGCCGCCGGGGCGCGGCGGTGACGCTCGTCTCCGGGCCGACCGCGCTGACGCCGCCCCCGGCGGCGACGTTCGTGCCGGTGGAGACGGCAGAGGAGATGCGCGAGGCGGTGCTGCAGCACGCGGAGGCGGCCACGATCGTCGTCAAGGCGGCGGCGGTCGCCGACTACCGCGCCCAGCGGCCGGCGGCGGCCAAGATCAAGGGCAAGCGGGACCTGACGCTCGACCTCACGCCGAACCCGGACATCCTCGCCGAGGTCGCCGCCCGGCGCACGGGCGCCTTCGTCGTGGGGTTCGCCGCCGAGACCCACGAGGTGGCGGCGCACGCCCGGGCCAAGCTGGAGGCCAAGGGCGTGGACCTGCTGGTGGCCAACGACGTGAGCCGCCGCGACATCGGCTTCGACGCCGACGACAACGAGGTCCTCCTCGTGGACCGCTGGGGCGGCGCGCGCGGGCTGCCCCGCATGCCCAAGGTGGCCGTCGCCGACGCCATCCTCGATGCGGTGATCGCGCTGCGCGCCGCGCACGCGGCGCCGAAGGCCGTCCGCTGACCGACGACCCGCGGGCCGCGCTCGCCGGCGCGCTCGGCGCGCTCGCCGAGACGCTGCGGTTCCACCGGGACCTCGGCGCCGAGACCGTGACCCTCGACGGCGACTATCTGCCGGACGGAGCGACGGCGCTGCGCGAGCAGGAGCGCCGGCTCCAGGGCTGCCAGCGCTGCAAGCTCTGTCACGGCCGCCGCACGATCGTCTTCGGCTCCGGTGATCCGCGGGCCGATCTCGTGGTCATCGGCGAAGGGCCGGGGGCCGACGAGGACGTGCAGGGCCTGCCCTTCGTCGGGCGCGCCGGGCAGCTGCTCACCCGGATGCTGGCGTCGGTCGACCTCGCGCGCGACGAGGTCTACATCCTGAACGCCGTCAAGTGCCGGCCGCCGGGCAACCGGAACCCCGAGGCGGACGAGCTGGCCGCGTGCGCGCCGATCCTCGCCGAGCAGCTCGCGGTGATCCAGCCGAAGGTCGTCCTCGCCCTCGGCAGCGTGGCCGCCCAGTCGCTGCTCAGGACCCGGGAGCCGATCGGCAAGCTGCGGGGACGGCTGCACCCCTACGGCAACGCCGTGCTGGTCCCGACCTTCCACCCCGCGTTCCTGCTGCGCAACCCGGGCCAGGAGTACAAGCGAATGGCCTGGGAGGATCTGAAGCTGGCCAGACGGGAGTACGACGCCCGCCGATCGCGGTGACCTCGTGATCGCGGACGTGGTCTTCGACGCGCCCCTCGACCGGGCCTTCTCCTACCGCGTGCCCGCCACCATGCCGCTGGCTCCGGGCCAGCGCGTGCTGGCGCCGCTCGGCGGCGCGCGACGCGTGGGGCTCGTCATCGCGCTGCGCGAGGGCGACGACGGCACGCTCAAGCCGCTCCAGCGCGTGGTCGATCGCGTGCCGCTGCTGGAGGCGCGGGGGCTCGCGCTCGCCCGCTGGATCGCCGCGGAGTCGCTGTCCTCCCTGGGCTCCACCTGCCTGTCCCTGCTGCCGCCCGCGGAGCCCACGGTCGCGGATCCGGCCGCGATCGGGCGCCGGGGAACGCCGACCGAGGGCGCGGACGGCCATCCCGGGCCGGGGGACTGCCGCGCCGCCGGCCGAACCGCGATGACCCTCCTGGCCGGCGCTGGCCGGGAGCGGCGGATGCTGGAGCGCCTGGCGGCGGCGGGAGGCCCGGCCCTCGTGATCGTGCCGGACGCGGAGGCGGCGGCGCGCTGGGCGCCCCGGCTCGCGCGCCTCGGCACGGTGGCCCGGCTCGACTCCGGGGTGTCCGACGGCGAGCGGGCCGAGGCGTGGAGCCGCCTGCAGCGCGGCGCCGCGCGCGTGGCCATCGGGATGCGCTCGGCGCTGCTGGCCCCCCTGGCCGAAGGAAGCGCCATCGCGCTCGTCGACGAGCACGACCTCGCCCACCGGCCACCCGGGCCGCCGCGCGTCCACGCCCGGGAGGTGGTGTGCGAGCGCGCGGCGCGCGAGAGCCTCGTCGGGGTGCTGACCTCGGCCACGCCGAGCGTCGAGACCTGGTGGCGGGCGACCGACCATCGCTCCGTGACCCTCGACACGGCGATCCGGGCCGCCTGGCCGGCCGTGACGATGGCCGACACGCGGCGCATCCTCCGTCGCGAGCCGCTGACCCCGCCGCTCGCCCGCGCCCTCCGGGAAGCGCTCGCCGCCCGCCGCCGCGCCCTCCTCGTGGTGAGCCGGTTCGCGTCGGCCCTGGCGTGCGAGGAATGCGGCGAGATCGTACGGTGTCCGCGCTGCGCGCTCGCCATGACGTATGCCCGGACCGCCGCCACCCTGGCGTGCCGTCTCTGCGCGGTCTCGGTGCCGCTCATGGACACCTGCGCGACCTGCCAGGGGCGGCGCC
The DNA here is from genome assembly GCA_025922915.1 of Candidatus Methylomirabilota bacterium. Lineage (GTDB taxonomy): Bacteria > Methylomirabilota > Methylomirabilia > Rokubacteriales > CSP1-6 > JAICGY01. The sequence goes on from JAICGY010000018.1 coordinate 17,077, forward strand.
TGTCCCCGTTCGGCTGGGGCGCCGAGCGCGTCGAGCACGCGGTGCGCCGCCGGTTCCCCGGCGCGCGCGTCGCACGCTACGAGCCGGACGCGCACCGGGGGGCGCGCGGTCGGGTGCAGCGCGCGGCCGCCGCCGCGGCCGATGTCGTCATCGGCACGCGAGGCGCGCTGCGCCTGTTCGGCCCCGCCTCGCTGGGGCTGGCCGGCTTCGTGGCGCCCGACCAGCTGCTGCGGCTGCCGGACTTCCGGGCCGGCGAGCGCCTGCTGGCGCTCCTGTGGGCCGCCGCCGAGCGCACCGTCGCCGACGGGGCGCTCGTGATCCAGTCCCAGCACCCGACGCACTACGTGTTCGACGCCCTCGCCCGCCAGGACCTGACCGCCTTCTACCGGCCGGAGCTGAAGTTCCGCGCCGAGCTGGGCTATCCGCCGTTCCGTCGCCTCGCCATCGTGACCGTGCGCGGGCCCCGCCCGCCGGAGGTCGCCCGGCTGGCCGAGGGCGTCGGCGCCGCCCTGCGCGGGGCGCCGGACCTGACGGTGTACCCGGCCGCCGCGGACCGGCGCGGGCGCGCACAGCGCATCGTCGTGAAGGGCGGACCCGCGCTGCCGCAGGCGCTCGCCACGGCGCTGGGGGACTTCGCCCGCGCCCGTGCGCGGGGGCGCGGTATGATGGACGTGGAGGTGGATCCGGTCGAATGGCCGTCCTGAGCGTGCGCAGATACGGCGATCCGGTGCTCCGCCGGCGGGCCCGTCCCGTCGACGAGGTGACGCCGGAGGTCGAGCGCCTGGTCGACGACATGATCGACACGATGTACGACGAGGTCGGCATCGGCCTCGCCGCCCCCCAGGTGGGCGCCTCGCTGCGGCTCATGGTCGTCGCCGACGAGGACGGTCGCGGCGCCCAGGCGCTGGTCAACCCCGTCATCGTCGAGCAGGGCGGGAGCGTGACCGCCGAGGAGGGCTGCCTCTCGCTGCCCGGGATCTTCGCGCCCGTCACTCGCGCCGAGTGGGTGAGGCTGGAGGCGCGCGACCTGACCGGCCGGCCGGTGAGCCTGCGCGCGCGACACCTGCGCGCCCGCGTCTTCCAGCACGAGATCGATCACCTCGACGGCGTGCTGTTCATCGATCGCGTGGATGCCGTCACGCGCGATCGCATCAAGCGGCGGATCAAGAAGCAGGGGTTCGCCGCGGACGCCGCCGCACATCGCGCCTTCGCCCTCTAGCCCACGCGCCGGGAAGGGCGGGGTGACGGAGGAGCGCTGAAGCTTCTCTTCTACGGCACGCCCGACTTCGCGCTGCCCGCGCTGGCCGCGCTGCGCGCGCGCCACGAGATCGTGGCCGTCGTCACCCAGCCCGACCGCCCCGCCCACCGGGGCCACCGGCTGACCCCTCCCCCCGTCAAGGTGGCGGCGGGCGCCGCCGGGCTGCCGGTGCTCCAGCCGGCGCGGCTGCGCGACCCCGGGTGGCCGGAGCGGCTGCGCGCCCTCGGCTGCGATCTCGCCGTCGTCGTGGCCTTCGGGCAGATCCTGCCGCAGGCGGTGCTCGACGCGCCGGCGCGCGGCTCCATCAACATCCACGCCTCCCTCCTGCCACGCCACCGCGGGGCCGCGCCGATTCAGTGGGCCATCATCCGCGGGGACCGGACGACCGGGATCACGACGTTCCAGATGGACGCCGGCATGGACACGGGTCCCATTCTGCTGCAGGCCCCGACCGCGATCGGGCCGGAGGAGACGGCGGGCGAGCTCGCCGGGCGGCTCGCCGCGCTCGGCGCCGATCTCATCGTCGAGACCCTCGCCCGGCTCGACGCGCTCACGCCGCGCCCGCAGGACGAGACGCAGGCGACGCTGGCCCCGCGCCTGAAGCGCGCCGACGGCGTGATCGACTGGAGCCGCTCCGCCCGCGCCCTCGTGGACCTCGTCCGCGGCTGCAACCCCTGGCCGGGCGCGACCACCACCACGACGGGCGGGACGCTGACCATCTGGCGCGCGCGCGCCGTCGAGCCGGCGGCGGTGGCGGCTCCCGGCACCCTGATCCCGCACGAGGGCGCCCTCGCCGTCGCCACCGGCGAGGGCGCCCTCGTGCCCGTCCAGGTCCAGGCCGAGAGCCGGCGCGCCGTGCGGTGGGAGGAGTATCTGCGCGGCGCGCGCCTCGCCACGGGCGCGGGGCTCGCCGCGTCGTGAGCGGGCGTCCGGCCGGGCGTCATCCCGTGCGCCGGGCGGCGCCGCCCGGGGCGGCCGCGCCCGCGCGCGCCGTCGCCACGCGGGTCCTGGAGCGCGTGGACGCCGGCGGCGCCTTCGCCGACCTCACGCTCGAGGCCGAGCTCGAGCGTCGCCGGCCGGGTCCGCGCGACGCGGCGCTCGCCACCGAGCTGGTGTACGGGACGCTCCGGTGGCAGCGGTACCTCGACTGGGTGCTCGGGCCGCACTCGCGCCGGCCCCTCAACGCGCTGGACGCGCGCGTGCGCGCCGTGCTGCGGCTCGCCGCCTACCAGATCGTGTTCCTCCAGCGCGTGCCCTCGTTCGCGGCCGTGAACGACGCCGTCACGCTCGCCCGCGAAACGCCGGGCACGGCCGCCTACGTCAACGCCGTGCTCCGATCGTTCAGCCGCCGCGGCCCGCGGGAGCGCGAGCCCCGCCCGCCGGCCGACCCCGTCGAGGCCCTGGCGCTCCGCCTCTCCTTCCCGACCTGGCTCGCCGCCCGC
>JAICGY010000019.1 GCA_025922915.1 Candidatus Methylomirabilota bacterium
CACGTGCTTGAGCTGGATGCCCGCCCGGTCCTCGAAGAGCGCCGTGATCAGGTGCGGGAGCAGGAGCAGGTTGGCGGCGAAGCTCACCTGGTTCGGCCGCTTCTTCGCGTCGGCGACCAGGTCGCGCAGGTCCTTCCACGGTCTGTCGGCCTTGGCCACGAGCGAGATCGTCGACTCGGTGATCTGGCCGATCGCGTCCAGGTCCCAGGGCTTGTAGCCCACGTCCGCCGAGAGCGGGCGCAGCACCTGGTTGCCGATGGTCGTGGCCAGCAGCGTGTGGCCGTCGGGCTCCGCCCTGAGGACGGCCAGCGTGCCGACGGCCCCGCCGCCGCCCGTCCGGTTCACCACGACCATCTGCTGGCCGAGGTGCTTCGAGGCGACCGCCGCGAACTGCCGGGCGACGATGTCGGTGCGCCCGCCCGCGGGGAACGGCACGATCAGCTCGACCGCCTTCGCGGGGTACTGCGCGAGCGCGGGGCCGGCGCCGCCCGTGACGGCGAGCGCGGGGAGCAGCAGCGCGAGGGCGAAAGTCCTGGCGATCCGCGTGAGCGTCATCCCGTTCCTCCTTCGGGGACCGAGGCGAGCTTGCCGAGGCGCTGGCGCAGGCGCGCGCCGCCGGCGAGGTTCCAGACGATCAGCAGCGCGGCCAGGCCGAGCAGCGCCGCCGAGATGGGGTGCGTGAGGAAGATCATGGGGCTGCCGTCGCTCAGGATCAAGGCCTGCCCCAGCGCCGTCTCGAGCATCGGTCCCAGCACGAGCGCCAGCACGACGGGCGCCGGGTCGAAGCCGGCACGCCGGCAGGCGAAGCCGAAGAGGCCGAAGAGCACCATCACCCACACGTCGACGAGGCTGTTGCCGACGCTGTAGGCGCCCACCATCGTGAAGAGCACGATGAGCGGCAGCAGGTAGACGTCGGCGACGCGCAGGATGCGCACGAAGAGCCCGATCAGGGGCAGGTTCAGCACGAGCAGCATCGCGTTGCCGAGGTACATGCTGGCCAGCACGCCCCAGAACACGTCGGGCCGCTGCTGCATCAGCAGGGGCCCCGGCGTCAGCCCGTGGACGAGGAAGCCGGCGAGCAGGACCGCCGTGGGCGGCGAGGACGGGATGCCGAGGCTGAGCAGCGGCACCAGCGCGCCGGCCGCGGCGGCGTTGTTGGCCGACTCGGGGCCGGCCACCCCCTCGATGGCGCCGTGCCCGAACTCCTCGGGACGGCGCGAGAGGCGCTTCTCCAGGCCGTAGGACACGATCGAGGCGATCACCGCGTTGGGGCCGGGCAGCAGGCCGCAGAAGAACCCGATACCGCTGCCGCGGAGCACCGCCTTCCAGCTGCGCGCCCAGTCGGCCCGGCTCGGCAGGAGGCGCCCGAGGCGCCCGCGCACGATCTCCACCTGCTCGGTGCGCGCGGCCTTGTCCAGGATCTCGCCGAGCCCGAAGAGGCCCATGGCGACCGGGATGAAGCCGACGCCGTCGAAGAGCTCGGGCCGCCCGAACGTGTAGCGCGCGAAGCCCGACATGGGCTCGAGCCCGACCGTCCCCAGGAGCAGGCCGAGACCGCCCATGGCCAGCGCGCGGAGGGTGGAGCCGGAGGAGAGGAAGGCGAGCACCACCAGGCCGAAGACGATCAGCGCGAAGTACTCGGCCGGGCCGAAGCGCAGGGCCAGCCGGGTGAGCGCGGGCGCCGCGACCATGAGCCCGACCACGCCCAGCGTCCCCGCGATGAACGAGCCGATGGCCGCGATGCCGAGGGCGGGGCCGGCGCGCCCCTGCCGCGCCATCTGGTGGCCGTCGATGCAGGTGATGACGGAGGCCGCCTCCCCGGGCACGTTGATGAGGATCGACGTGGTGGAGCCGCCGTACATCGTGCCGTAGAAGATGCCCGCCATCATGATGATGGCCGAGGCGGGGTCGAGCGAGAACGTCGCCGGCAGCAGGAGCGCGATGCCGGCGACGGGCCCGATGCCGGGCAGCACGCCCAGCACCGTGCCGAGGAAGACGCCCGCGAAGGCGTAGAGGATGTTGTGCCACTGCAGCGCGACCGCGAACCCCTGCGCGAGGCCCTCGAGCATCCGCGCTCAGAACCCCCAGGGGCCGGACGGCAGCGGGACGGCCAGGAGGCGGCGGAACAGGATGACGGCCCCCGCCGCCGACGCGAGCGCGAACAGGGCCAGCCGCGCCGGCGGCACCGGCGCGATCGCGCGACCGAGCAGGAAGAGGACCAGGGCGGTGGTGAGGGCGAAGCCGGCGCGCGGGAGGAGCAGGGGATAGAGCACGAGCAGCGCGGCGACCGCGGTGGCCCGCCGCCGCACGAACCCGACGGCCGGGGCCGGCGCCCGCTGCAGGAGGCTGGCGGCGGCCAGGAACGCGACGAGGAGACCGAGCGCGAGGGGCAGCATCCCCGGGCCCGGCATGCCGGGCGTGCCGAGCGGCATGTGCCACCAGGCGTCGCCGGCGGCGTAGAGGCCGACGGCGACGAGCAGGAGGGCCAGCGCGCGGGCGGGCATGGCGGCTCATGCTAGCATCTGGCCGGTCATGCGATCGGCGAACCTCGGCGCGCGGCGCGCGCGGCTCGGGCTGCTCTGCTTGCCGCGCTCGGTGGCCTCCGCGGTGGCCGACGCGCGCCTGGCCGAGGAGGTCGGCTTCGCGCTCGTCGGCGTCGCCGACAGCCAGTCCGTCTTCCGCGAGCTGTACGCCACCATGGCGCTCTGCGCGCAGGCCACCCGCAGCGTGCGCATCGGTCCCGCGGTGACGAACCCCGTGACGCGCCACCCCGCGGTCGCCGCGTCCGGGATCGCGACCGTCGACGAGATCGCCCCCGGCCGCGCGTTCTTCGGCATCGGCTCCGGCGACAGCGCGATCCTCAACCTCGCCGAGCGGCCGGCGACGCTCGCCGACCTGCGCGCGTACGTCGAGGCCGTGCGCGCACTGCAGGCGCGAGGCGAGGTCTCCTGGCGCGGCCGCACCGCGCGGCTCACGTGGGCGCCGCGCGCGGTCCCCATCTACCTCTCCGCGGAAGGCCCGCGCACCCTCGAGCTGGCCGGCGAGATCGCCGACGGTGTCGTCGTGAACGTCGGCCTCGAGCCGGCGCTCGTGCGCGATGCGGTCGCCCGCGTCCACGCCGGCGCCCGGCGCGCCGGGCGCGATCCGTCCGCCCTCGATCTCTGGACCCTCGTGCGCGCCAACGTGACCGACGACGTGGCGACCGGCGTCGAGGAGATCCGGATGGAGCTGGCGTCCAACGCGCACCACGTCTTCCGCTTCACGCTGGAGGGCAAGCACGTGCCCGGCGACCTGGCCGATGCCATCCGCCGGGTGCAGACGGGCTACCAGCCCGCCGCCCACGAGGCGCTCGGGCCGAGCCCCAACGCCCGTCTCCTGGACGCCGAGCCCGTGCTGCGCGCGTACCTGGCCGAGCGCTTCGCCGCCGTCGGGCCCGCGGCGGTCTGCGCGGAGAAGCTGCGCCGGGTGGTGGAGGCGGGCATCGACGGCCTGCTGGTCACCGGCTTCGTCGCGGAGCGGGCCCGGCTGATCCGCGCGCTCGGGGAGCAGGTGCTGCCGCGGCTGGCGATGCCGCGAACCGCCGGGGCGCCGACGCCATGAGCGGAGCCGAAGCCGGGGACGGCGCCCGGATCCCGCTCGAGGTGCGCCCCTCGGGCATCCAGGGGCTGGGCGTGTTCGCGTGCGGCCCGATCGCCCCGGGCACCCGGATCATCGAGTACACCGGCGAGGTCATCTCCGAGGAGGAGGGTGACCGCCGCTACGACGATCGCGGCATGGCGCGGCACCAGACCTTCCTGTTCGCGCTGTCCGACGGCCGGTGCATCGACGGCGCGCTCGGCGACAACGAGGCCCGGTTCATCAACCACTCGTGCGACCCGAACTGCGAGACGGTGGAGATCGACGGCACCATCTGGATCGAGGCCATCCGGCCCATCGCGGCGGGCGAGGAGCTCACGTACGACTACGCGTACGAGCGAACGGAGGGCGACGAGGCGCGGGCGAGCTTCTACCGCTGCCGCTGCCGGGCGCCCGGCTGCCGCGGCACCATCCTGGCCCCCGGCCGGGCCTAGCGTCGTCCTCGCGCCCCCGCCCCCCGATGGTGTAGATATGGCCAGTGGTGGGAGGCGGCATGAGGATCCTGCCCTGGACGCGCGAGGCCCTCCGGCGGCCTGTCTGGCGTCACGTGCTCGCGGTGGCCGTCCCCGTCACCGTGATGCTGGTCATCGCACCGGTCGACGCCTACGCCGAGCACGTGCCGAACCTGCCGCTGCTCGCGGGCGTGCTCGCCATCGCCTGGTACGGCGGTCGGCGGTCGGCGCTGCTGGCCACGGTCGTCAGCATCGTCGTCCTCCACGCGCATGTGCTACGGCGCCACGGGACCCTGCGTCTCGAGGTGCCGGACGTGGTGGGCGTGGTGCTGTTCGGAGGGCTGGCCCTCTTCCTGGCCTGGGGGGCGCCACGCCTCCGCCGGATGCTGTACGAGCTCGAGCGCGAGCGGCAGCGGGAGCAGCGCGCCCTGGCCGAGGCGGAGCGCCACGGCCGGGAGGCGGACGAGCTGCGCGGGCTCTCCCAGGCCCTGACCTCCACGACCAGTCCGACCGCCGCCGCCCAGCGCGTGGCCGACGCGGTCAAGCGGCTCTTCGAGTGCAGCAGCGCCGTCGTCCGGCTCCTCGAGGTCGACGGCTCCATGGTCGCGATGGCGGTCGCCGGCGAGAATCCGGTGGTGGCGCCCGGTCACCGGATGCCGCCCGGGTCCGGTGTCGTCGGGCTCGCCGTGACCGAGCGGCGGATGGTCGTGACCGGGTCGGTGCTGACCGACCCGCGGATCGGGCTGCCGTCGCCCGTCAGGGAGCAGCACGAGCGGCTGGGGCATCGGCTGGTCGTCGCGACGCCCCTCGTCGTCGACGGCGTCGTGATCGGCACGCTGGCGCTGAACGACACCGCGCCGCGGGCGTTCGGCGACGCGGAGCGGGCGCTCCTGCAGGCGCTGGCGAACCATGCCGCCGTCGGCATCCGGAACGCCCAGCGGTTCCAGCGGGAGCGGAAGGCGCGCGAGGAGGCCGAGGCCAGCAACCGCGCCAAGGACGAGTTCCTCGCGATGCTGGGCCACGAGCTGCGCAACCCGCTGGCGGCGATCGGCTCCGGCGTGGCGGTGCTGAACCGCATCGCCGTGGCCGACGAGCGCGGCGCGGTGGCCCGCCAGGTGATCACGCGCCAGGTCGCGCACCTGCGCGAGCTCATGGACGACCTGCTCGACGTGGGGCGCGTGACGACGGGAAAGATCGTCCTCTCGCGCAGGGCGGCCGACCTGGGCGCGGTGGCGCGGGGCACCTGGGCCGTGCTCGAGTCCACCGGCACCTTCGCGCGCCACGCCGCGAAGCTGGAGGTCGAGCCGGCGTGGGCAGACGTGGACGAGACCCGGATGGCCCAGGTGATCGAGAACCTGCTCACGAACGCGGTGAAGTACACCCCGGCCGGCGGCGAGATCGTGATGCGGGTGTGCCGCGAGGACGACGCCGCGGTGATCCGTGTGACCGATACCGGCATCGGGATGGCGGGGACGCTCCTGCCGCGCGTCTTCGACCTCTTCGTCCAGGGCGAGCGTAGCCGCGATCGCGGCAAGGGCGGGCTCGGCATCGGCCTGACGCTGGTCAAGCGCCTGGTGGAGATGCACGGCGGCACCGTCACCGCGGCCAGCGAGGGGCCCGGGCGCGGCAGCGTCTTCACCGTCCGGTGCCCCGCGGTGCCGGCGGCCGCCGAGGCCCCGGCCACGCCGCCGACACGCGCGGCGGCCAGCGGACCCCGGCGCGTGGTGCTCGTCGAGGACAGCGCGGATGCGCGGCAGATGCTGCGCGCCGTGCTCGAGCTGGACGGTCACGAGGTGCACGAGGCCGAGGACGGTCTCGCCGGCCTCGCGCTGGCGCTCCGGGTGCAGCCGGACGCCGCCATCCTCGACATCGGCCTGCCGGGGCTCGACGGCTGCGAGCTGGCGCGCCGGCTCCGGGCCACGGACGCCGGCCGCGACATGGTGCTCGTCGCCGTGTCCGGCTACGGCCAGCCGGACGACCACCGCCGTTCGCGCGCGGCGGGCTTCGACGCCCACCTGGTCAAGCCGGTCGATCCGGACGCCCTGGCCAGGGCCCTGCTCGGAGGCTTTCCCGCCCCCCGCTGACCGGAGCGACGAAAGCCGTGCCGTCAGCCCGCGCGCGCGGCCGCGAGCGCGCCGGGCAGGGCGGCGGCGAGCACGGCGAGATCGGCCTCCGTGCCGGCGCTGACCCGGATGCAGCGATCGAGGGGCGGCACGCCCGGCATGCGGACGAAGACGTCGCGGGCGACGAGCTCGGCGAGCACCCGGCGGGCGAAAGCGCCGTCCCCGCCGCAGTCGATGGCGACGAAGTTCGTCGCGGAGGGGAGCGGGGCGAGCCCGCAGGCCCGGGCGATGGCGCCGATCCGCTCGCGGGCGGCCCGGACCCTCGCGACCACGGACGGCAGGTGCGCGCCATCCTCGAGCGAGGCGCGCGCGCCGGCCAGCGCGATGGCGTTCACGCCGAAGTGGTTGCGGATCTTGTCGAAGCTCTTGACGACGCTCGCCTCGCCCACGGCGTAGGCGATGCGGGCGCCGGCCATGCCGTAGGCCTTGGAGAACGTGCGGAAGCGGAGGACCCGCGGGTCGGACACGTCGAGCGGCGGCAGCGTGCCCTCGGGCGCGAACTCCCCGTAAGCCTCGTCGAGGCAGAGCAGCGTGCCGTCGGGCACGCGGGCGATCAGGCGCTGCACGTCCCCCGCGGGCCACCACGAGCCCATGGGGTTGTCCGGGTTGCAGAAGTAGACGAGCGGCGCGCGCTCGCGGGCCGCCGCCCCGAGCAGGGCCTCGGGGTCCTCGCGATCGTCCACGTACGGCACGGTGACCAGGCGGCCGCCATGGCCGGTGACGTGGAAGTTGAAGGTCGGGTAGGCGCCGAGGGACGTCACCACGGGCGTGCCGGGCTCGACGACCAGCCGCACCGTGTAGCCCAGGAGCGCGTCGATGCCCTCGCCCACGACGACGTTCTCCGGGCGGATGCCGTGGAGCGTGGCGAGGGCGCCCTTCAGGTCGTGGTTGTCGGGGTCGCCGTACTTCCAGCACTCCGCGGCGGCCTGCGCCATGGCGGCGATGGCGCGCGGCGAGGGGCCGAACACGCTCTCGTTCGCGCCGATGCGGGCGCGGAAGGTTCGCCCCCGGCTCCGTTCCTGGGCCTCCGGCCCGACGAAGGGCACGGTGGACGGCAGGGGGCCGACGACCGTGGTGTACCGCGGTGTCTGCATGCGCTCTCCAGTCCCGGCGGCCGCGCGTCTCCCGGCTCGCCCCGGGTCCGCGAGGAGAATAGCGCGCCCTCCCGCCATCATCTATCCCCGTCCCGTGGCCTGTTGTACCGTGAAATCCGTCGCCGGCGGGGGAGCGCCGCCGGAGCGGACACCCGGGAGGCTCGATCATGCACTTCGGTCAGTTCAACCTGCTCGGCTACCGCACACGCGGCACCGTGGCCGCCACGCTGTACGACAGCGCCGTCGCCCAGGTGAAGGCGGCCGAGGCCGCGGGCTTCGCGATCGCATGGTTCGCCGAGCACCACTTCTCCAACTACTGTGTCGTCCCCTCGCCGCTCATGATGGTGGCGCGGCTCGCCGGCGAGACCACGCGCATCGAGCTCGGCAGCGGCGTGGTCGTGGCCCCGCTGTACAGCCCCGTGCGGCTCCTGTCCGAGATCGGGATGGTGGACGCGCTGACCCACGGCCGGCTCGTTCTCGGGGTGGGCAGCGGCTATCAGCCCTACGAGTTCGAGCGGTTCGGGCAGGACCTCGGCGAGTCCGTCGACCGGACGCTCGAGTTCCTCGCGATGCTGGAGCGCGCCTTCGCGACCGACACCTTCAGCTTCGAGGGCCGCTACTACCGGGTGCCCGAGACCCACATCGCCGCCCGGCCCGTGCGCATCCCGGAGGTCTGGATCGCGGGCGACAACGCGCGGCTCCAGGCGCACGCGGCGCGGAAGGGCCATCCCGTGATGGTCACGCCGCGGCACGCGACGGTGGACCAGCTCAAGGAGGCGCGCCGGCGACTCGAGGCCGTGGCCGCCGACGCCGGGGCGGACGCCGGGCGGGTCGCGATCGCGCCGCTGCGCCACGTCTGCGTCACGGATCGCCGCGCCGAGGCCGAGGCCTTCGTCGACGACGTTCGCCACCAGATCCGTCTCTCGCAGAGCCTCCGCCACCGGGAGGAGATCCTCGACGGGGCCATGCTCATCGAGAAGCCCTACGCCGGGGAGCCGCCCATCGAGGACCTGGCCCGCACCCTGCCCGTGGGCGACGCCGAGACGGTGGCGGAGCGGCTCACCGCCATCATCGAGGCGGCCCGGCCGTGTCACGTGCTGCTGCAGTTCCAGGCCGGGGCGTCCGACCCGAAGCTGGCCGTGCGCTCGATCGAGCGGTTCGCCACGACGGTGCGCCCGATGATCGAGAAGGCGCTGGGGCCGCTCGACCGGATCGGCCAGGAGCGCCGTGCCTAGCTCTTCACGCGCTTCATCTCGGGATCGTAGAGCGGCTTGAGCGACGCGACGGCCGGATGAAGCGTGCCGGCGATGTCGACCTGCCAGGTGCCGCCGTCGAGGTACGCCTGGTCGAGCGGCTGGCCCGCGTCCACCATGACCAGACCCACCGCGCCGCCGAGCGTGTGGCCGTAGGACGCCGCGCGGACGTAGCCCACCGGGGTGCCGTTCCGCCGCACGACCTCGGCGTGGAACATCAGCGGCGACGGATCGGTCACGAGGACCTGCACGAGCCGCCGCGTGAGCGGGCCGGCGGCCTTCTGCGCCAGCACCGCGTCGCGCCCCAGGAAGCCGCCGGGCTTCGCCAGGTCCACCGCGAAGCCCAGGCCGGCCTCGAGGACGGAGTCCGTGTTGTCGATGTCGTGCCCGTAGTCGCGGTAGCCCTTCTCCATGCGCAGGCTGCCCAGCGCCTTCAGGCCGGCGTGGCGCAGCCCCACGGCGTCCCCCGCCGCGACGAGGCGCTCGTAGACGTGCGGGGCCTGCTCGGTCGGAACGTAGAGCTCGTAACCGAGCTCGCCGACGTACGTGATGCGGATACCCAGCACACGCGCGTACCCGAGGTCGATCTCGCGTGCGGCCCGGAAGGGCCACGCCTCGTTCGAGACGTCGGCGCCGGTCACCGATTGCAGCAGCTCGCGGGAGCGGGGTCCCTGGACGTTGAGCTGGGCCCAGCCGGACGTCACGTCGGTGACGACGACGTGGGCGCCGGCCGGGATGTGGCGCCGCAGCCAGGTCTCGACGTGGCGATGCGCCGTGTCCGTGGCCACCACCCAGAAGCGCTCGTCGTCGAGCTTGGTGACGGTGAGGTCCGCCTGCACCTTGCCCGCCTCGTCGAGCCACTGGGTGTAGGTGATGCGGCCGGGCGGCCCGTCGACGTGGTTGGCCGACACGAAGTCCAGCACGCGCCCGGCGTCGCGGCCCTGCACGAGGAACTTGGACATGAAGGACATGTCCATGAGGATCACGCCCTCGCGCGCCGCGTGGTGCTCGGCCTCCCAGTACGGGAACCAGTTCTGCCGGCCCCACGACAGCCGCTCGACGGGGGGCGCGACCCCCGCCGGGGCGTACCAGTCGGCCCCCTCCCAGCCGCTCACGTCGCGGAAGTACGCCCCGCGCGCCGCCAGCCGGTCGTGGAGCGGCGACCTCTTGACGCCGCGGGCCGTCTGCATCGACCGGGTGGGGTAGTGGCACTGGTAGACCATGCCCAGCGACTCCACCGTGCGCATGCGGCGGTACTCGGGCGTGGCCTGGTAGGGGTGCAGCCGATCGATGTTGAACCCCGTGACGTCCACATCGGGCCGGCCCTCGACGATCCAGCGGGCCAGCACGCGGCCGAGGCCGCCGCCGGTGAGGATGCCGATCGAGTTCAGCCCGGCAGCCACGAAGTAGTTCTTCAGCTCGGGCGCCTCGCCGACGATGGGCTGCAGGTCCGGCGTGAAGCTCTCCGGCCCGCAGAAGAGCTTGCGCACGCCCACCTCCATCGACACGGGCACCCGGCGCATCGCGGTCTCGAGATAGCCGCCCACGCGCTCCCAGTCGGGCGGCAGCTCGCCGAAGGAGAAATCCTGGGGCACGCCGCCCACCTTCCACGGCGCGCACACCGGCTCGAACAGCCCGACCATCAGGCCGCCCACCTCCTCGCGGAAGTACCCGTGCGAGGCGGGGTCCTCCAGCACGGGGGCCGCGGGGCTCAGGCCGGGGATCTCCTCGGTGATGAGGTAGTAGTGCTCGGCCGCCTGCAGGGGGATGCTCACGCCGGCCGTGGCCCCGAGCTGGCGCGCCCACATCCCGGCGCAGTTCACGACGTACTCGGCCTCGACGTCGCCGTACGGAGTCCGCACGCCGGCCACCGCCCCGCGCCGGGTGAGGAATCCGGTGACGGGCACGCCCTCGAGGATCGTCGCCTTCCGCATGCGGGCGCCGCGGGCCAGCGCCCGGGTGACGTCCACCGGGTTGGCCCGCCCGTCCCCCGGCACGTGGAAGCCGGCCAGGATGTCGTCGGTGCGGGCCAGCGGGAACAGCTCGCGCACCTGCGCCGGGGAGATCTCGTGCACGTCCACGCCGCAGTACCGGTTGAAGGCCGCCACGCGGCGGTACTCCTCCAGGCGGTCGGGCTCGGTGGCGATCTCGATGAAGCCCACCGGCTTGAACCCGGTCCCCAGGCCGGTCTCCGCCTCCAGGCGTGCGTAGAGATCGCGCGTGTACCGGCGCATCTCCGTCGACGTCTCCGAGGTGGAGCCGAACGTGACGATCAGCCCCGCCGCGTGCCAGGTGGTGCCGGACGTGAGCCGGTCGCGCTCGAGCAGCACCACGTCCGTCCAGCCCATGGAGGCCAGGTGATAGGCCACGGAACAGCCGATGATGCCGCCCCCGACGACGACCACGCGGGAGCGCTGCGGCAGGACAGGGGCCGTCATGTCTGAGGCCCAGGATACCGCGCCGGCGAAGGCTCAGCCGTCGAGCGCGAGCTCGCTGGTCCGGGTGTTGCGGGCCACGACGCGCCCGGCCTTGATGACGAAGAGCTTCTCGGCCTGCTCCGTGATCGCGGTGGCGGGGTCGGGAGCGTCGAGCACCACGAGGTCGGCGCGGCCGCCCTCGGCGAGGCCGTGGTCGGTCAGGCCGATGGCGCGGGCGGGGCCCGTCGTGACCAGCTCCAGGAGCCACGCCATCTGGTCGAGATTGCCGAGGTGCGCGGCCATGGCGGCGACCAGCGCCTGCCGCAGCAGATCGGGGTGGCCGTAGGGCGTGAACGGGTTGACGACGTTGTTGGTGGAGACGGCGACGTTGACGCCGGCCGCGCGCAGCTCGCCGATCCGCGTGACGCCGCGCCAGGTGCGCTGCCGGTCGGCGCGGCCCTTCACGTGGAGCTCGGTGGCGGGCAGGGCGATGACGTGGATGCGGGCCTCGCGCAGGCGGTCGACGACCCGCCGGCGCGCGTCGGGCTCGAGGGCGTCCAGCATGCAGAGGTGCCCGACGGTCACCCGGTCCTGGAGCCCGCCCGCGATCGTCCGCTCGGCGATGTGGTCGCACGTCAGCAGTGACGGGTCGTCGGCGGTGTCCGCGTGGAAGTCCAGGCGGACGCCCAGGGCTTCCGCGGTGTCGAAGAACCAGTCGATGTGCGCCCGCTGGTCGCGGTCCATGTAGGGGCAGCCGCCCAGCACCTCGAGGCCCGCCCGGAGGGCCTCGCGCAGCAGATCGCGGGTGACCGCATCGTTGAAGATGCCCTCCTGGGCGAAGGCGATGAGCTGCAGGTCGAGCACGCCGGCGAGGTCCTGCTGCAGCCGGCGGAGCGCCTCGACGCCGCGCAGCCCGACGTGGGCGTCCACCTCGACGTGGGCGCGCATCGTCGTGCAGCCGTGACGGACGGCCAGCTCCAGCACGCGCCGCGCGCGGCGGTAGATGTCGTCGACGGTGAACGCCTTCTTGAGCTCGGCGACCAGGGTCTGCGCGCTCGGGCCGCCCGCGCGCAGCCCCTCGGTGCGGTCGGCAACGAAGGCCTTGTCCGGATGGATGTGGCTCTCCACGAAGCCGGGCAGGACCAGCCGGTCGGGGACGTCCACGATCTCGTCGTACCCCGCCGGGTCCAGGTCCGGAGCGATGCGGTGGATGCGGCCGTCGCGCAGGGCGACGTCCTGCCGGCGGCCGGCGACGAGGCCGCTCCGGAGCAGGAGGGAGCGCATGGCTCGCGAGTATACGCGGTCGATGAGCGTGGCTACGGGGTGGGGCGGTCGTGCGCGCCGGCCAGGTGACCGAGGCGGGCGCGCAGCCGGGCCGCGCGCGTGGCGGCCTCGGTGTCGGGGAGGGCCGCCAGCCGGTCCGCCGCCTGCTCGAAGTAGCGCCGGGCGTCGCTGACGGCGAAGTGCCGCTCGGCCTTCTCGCCGGCGAGCGCCAGGTAGTGGGCCGCGCGCCGGGCATCGGGGCTGCGCCGCAGATGATGGGCGAGCAGCTCGTACGAGTCCTCCAGCCGGTCGGTGGGGGCGTCCTCCAGGATCCGCGCCACCTGCTCGTGGAGCTCCTGCCGGCGGCCGGCGAGGAGGCTTCGGTAGGCGACCTCCTGCACGAGCGCGCTCTTGAACGAGAACTCCCAGACGGGAAAGATGGTCTTCTCCCGGATCAGCTCGAGCTCGGTGAGCCGCGTCAGGGCCGCGCGTAGCTCCTCGCCGGCTCCCGCCACGGCCCGCAGCACGTCGAAGGTGAAATCCCGCCCGATGACGGCGGCGACCTGGAGCACGCGCTTCAGCCGCTCGTCGAGCTGGTCGATGCGGGCCGTGATGACGTCGTGAATCGTGTCGGGGATCACCCGGTGCGCGTCGGCCCCGGCCAGGTGCCAGGTCTCGTCGCGCCGCACGATGGCGCCCTGCTCGCGCAGCGCCTTCACCAGCTCCTCGAGGACCAGAGGATTGCCGCCGCTGCGCTCGGACAGGAGCCGGGCGAGCGCCGCGTCGAGCGGCGTCGGGCCCAGCGCGCCCGCCATCAGGGCGCCGCGCTCGGCCTCGCTCAGCGGCTTCAGGGCGAGCGGGATCACCGCCGAGTGGTGCGCCCAGGGCGGCCGGTACTCGGGGCGATGGCACGCGATCACCAGGAGGCGGTGGGCGTCGACCGTTCCCACGAGGTAACCCAGCAGCGCCGCCGACGTGTCGTCCATCCACTGCAGGTCGTCGAGCACGAGGACGACCGGCTGCCGGCGGCTCTCCCCGATGAGGAAGGCCCGGAGGCTGTCGAACGTCCCTTGCTGGCGCTCCCGCGGGGCGATGCCGGCGAGCCGGGCGTCGCTGACCTTGGCCGTGGCCAGGCTCCCGAGGAGCAGCACGATGGTCTCCAGCGTCGCTTCCCGGCTCGCCGCGTCGTGGGCCCCCCACGACACCCAGCCGCTTCACTTGTGGCGGGCCTTCTCCCGGATCCGGCTCTCGTCGTCGTCGTCGCCGATCTCGCAGTAGTCCCGGACGATCTTGACGAAGGGATGGTAGGGGAAGGCGCGCGTGTAGGGGGCGCAGGCGGCCTGGAACACGAGCGTGTTCGTGCCGGCCAGCTGCTCGACGAAGTCGTGGACGAGCCGCGACTTCCCGATGCCGGCCTCCCCGGTGATCGTCACCACCCGCCCGCGGCCGACGGCGGCCTCGCCGAACGCGTCGGCGAGCACGGCGGCCTCGCGGGCGCGGCCGACGAAGGGCGTCAGGCCGCGGCTCGCGGCGGCCTGCATGCGCGTCCGCACGCGGCCGAGGCCCGTCACCCGGTAGGCGTGGACGGGCCGCTGGCGTCCCTTCACGGTGATCCGACCGAGCGACGAGAAGACGAAGTAGCTGTGGGCGAGGCGGTAGGTGTGCTCCGTCACGACGACGGTGCCGGGCTCCGCGACGTGCAGCATCCGGGCGGCCAGGTTCGTCGTGTCGCCCACCGCCGTGTAGTCCCGCCGCAGGTCGTCGCCGATGCGACCGACCACCACCGGCCCGCTGTTGATGCCGATCCGCATGCGGAAGTCGACGCCCCGCTCCTGGCGGAGGCGTCGCTCGTAGTCGCCGAGCGCGCGCTGGATGCCGAGCGCCGCGTTGACGGCGAGCCGCGCGTGGTCCTCGTGGGCCACGGGCGCGCCGAACAGCGCCATCACGCCGTCGCCCGTGAACTGGTTCACGGTGCCGCCGAAGCGGTGGATCTCGTCGAGGAGGATGGCGAAGCAGCCGTCCATGATCCCGTGCGTCTCCTCGGGATCACGCTCCTCGGCCAGCCCGGTGAAGCTCGCCACGTCGGCGAACAGGACGGTCACCTGCTTGCGCTCGCCCTCGGCGGCGTCCAGGCGCCGGAGCACCTGATCCGCGAGATGGCGTGGCGTGTACGCGTCCGCCGGCGCGGCGGGGCTCTTCTGAGCGGCGAGGCTCTGCCCGCAGGCCTGGCAGAAGCGGCTTCCCGGCGGGTTGCGGGCGCCGCACCCCGGGCACGCGGCCGCGAGGGCGTCGCCGCACTGATTGCAGAAGCGGGCGCCGGGCTCGTTGTCGTGGCCGCAGGCGTGACAGCGCATCTCACGACCTCCGGACGAAGTACCGTGGTCCCTTCGCGCCCAGATACTCGTGGCCCGTCATGCGGCACCACGCCGGCAGGTCCTCCCGGACCCCGGGGTCCGTGGAGCGCACCTCGAGCACCTGGCCCCGCTCCAGCCCGCTGATGAGCTCGCGGAGCCTGAGCAGCGCGCCCTCCTCGCAGCCGCCGGCCCCGGCGTCCAGCAAGGCGTGCACGGCGTAGCCGGGCGCCTCGTCCGGCGCGGCGACGGAGGCGCCGGCGCCCGCGAGCCGGGTGCCGCACTGATTGCAGAACCGGGCGGCCAGCGCGTTGTCGTGACCGCATGCCGGGCAACGGGTCGGCGCGTGCGCCGCCGCCGGCTTGCGCGCGGTGACGACGACGGCGTGGACGAGCTCGCCGTGCCGGTGCGCCGGCAGCGCCTCGCGCAGGAAGGCCAGGAACTGCGCCGTGAACAGCGGGTAGCGCGCCAGCTCGTCGAGGCCGATCGGGCGGCGCTCGCGGACCTGGATCTCGTCGAGCCACACGTTGAAGAGCTTCTTCAGCAGCACTGGCTCCGCCAGTGAGCCGGCCAGTCAGCCGGCGAAGGCGGCCGGGCTGCGGAGCACCGACTCGGGCAGGCCCTCGCACAGGACGAGGTCGGCGAGCGCGACGCGTCCCCCCGGCCGCAGGACGCGCGCCATCTCCGCGAGCGCCCGGCTCTGGCGGGTCGAGAGCGACAGCACGCCGTTGGCGATGACCACGTCCACCGACGCGTCCGGCAGCGGGATCTGCTCGATCAGCCCCTCGCGGAGATCGACCTGGCCGAGGCCGAGGCGGGCGACGTTGGCCCGCGCCCGCTGCAGCATCTCGGGCGTCATGTCGAGCCCGATGACACGGCCCTCGGGTCCCACGGCGAGCGCGGCGAGCAGCGTGTCGATGCCCGCCCCACAGCCCAGGTCGAGGACCGTCTCCCCGGGCTGCAGCGCGGCGTGGCGAACGGGATCGCCCACACCCAGGGCCAGGTCGACGGCGCTCTGCGGCAGGCGGGCCAGGTCGTCCGCCGTGTAGAGCGCGCTGGCGACGGCGGACACGGCCGCGTCGAGGGCGCTGTAGGTCTCGCGGATGATCGCCCGCGCCTGGCTCTCGCTGAAGTAGGCCATCGCCGCGCTCTCGCCGCCCTCGAGGTCAGGCTTCCGGACGTCGGGCATGAGCGCTCAGTAACTGACGCAAGGCGCGCCCTCCGACAGGAACTCCACGAGCTTGGCGCCGCCGACGATCGTGGCACCGCGCACGAGCTTCTGCTCGTCGAGGCCGCGCTTCTTGAGGCACGGCGAGCAGACGTAGATCCGGCCGCCGTTGCCGACGTAGTCGTCCATGAGCTTGCGGAGGGGCTGGAAGCCCTCCTCGTGGATGCCGTCGGCGTAGCCGTCGGTGGCCAGCCGGACGCCCTCGGTGGACAGGAAGACCATCGTCTCCTTCTCGGAGGCGACGGAGGCGTTGGCGACCACGAAGGCGACGGTGGCCTTGTCGGGGTTGTCCCCGGCGTGAGTGAGGCTGACACAGAAACGTCCCATGGCTCAGCTCCTTCGTCGGCGGATGTAGTAGGTCGTCTCGTCGCACCACAGCAGCGTATGTCGCGTCATCTCGCACCAGATCGGCAGGTCGACCCGGGCGCCGGGGTCCTGACAGACCAGCTTGAGGACCCGGCCTTCCTCGAGGGCGTCGAGCGTCGTCTTGAGCGCGATCAGCAGCTCCCCGCACGCCCGGGCGCCGCCGTCGAGCACCGCGTCGGCCGCGGGCGGCCCGTGGTGTTGCGGGGCGTCCACGACCGTCACGCCGGATCCGTGGCGCCCGGGGGCCGGCCCGCCAGCCGCTCGCGGATCCGTTGCTCCAGGGCCGGCGGCGGCTCCGCCTCGGGGAGCCGGTCCTTGATGAAGCCGTCGAGCTGCCGGCTGAACGCCAGCTTGTCGCAGCAGGCGAGGCATTCCTCGAGGTGGGCCTCCAGGTCTTCCAGCGGAGCCCCCGCCAGCGCGGAATCGAGGTACGCGAAGAACTGCCGCATCGCCTGCTCGCACGCCATCGCGCTCATCCTGGCCACGTCCTTATCAACCCGCGCTTCTTCGCGAACTCCCAGAGCTGCCGCTCGAGGAGCTTGCGACCCCGGTGGAGCCGCGACATCACCGTGCCGATAGGGCAGCCGAGGGTCTCGGCCAGCTCGGCGTAGCTCAGGTCCTCGGTGTAGATCAGGACGAGCGGCACCCGGAAGGCCTCCGGCAGCGCCAGCAGCGCCGCGCGGACCTCCTCCGTCTGGAACTGCGCCAGGAAGTCCTCGTGCAGCCGGTCCGAGTAGGGGAAGGGATCCTCGTCCGCGATGAGATCGTAGAGCGAGAAGCGGTCGAGGGCGTCGAGATCGCCCATCGCGACCTCGGGGCTGTCGCGCCGGGCCCGGTCGATCACGAGGCGGGAGAGGATCTGCGACAGCCAGCCGCGCACCCGCTGCTCCTCCCGGAGCCCGTCGAGGCCGCGCAGGGCGCGGATGCACGTCTCCTGGACCAGGTCCTCGGCGTCGGTCGCCCGCCCCGTGAGCCTGACGGCCAGGCGATAGAGATAGCCGACGTGGGGCAGCACCAGACGCTCGAACCCCGCCCTCGCCCCCTCCGCCGCCCATTCACCCCGCGGCTGGTCTTCGGGTGGTGTCGTGCTGTCCAGCACGCTGGTCACGCTCGTCAGTACCCCCCCGGCCCTGCGCGTCCTCGTCGGCCCGCGCGATCGTCGTTCCGCCACCCGTGGGCGCGTTTCCCGATAAGACGGCCGGGAGGGCCCCGAAAATTCCCGACGGCCGCGCGGGGGGCGTTCCCCGTGCGGCAGCCCCTGCGGTCGGGCGGGGGCCCTAGCCGCAGCCCGAGCGCGGCGTGCCCGGTGCCTTGCGCGGCACGAGCGTGCACGCGAAGGTCGCCGGCTGCTTGCGGTACTGCTCCAGCAGCGAGGCGAGACGGGCCAGCGTGCGCTCGCGCCGGGCGAGACCGATGCCGTAGATGGCCAGATCGTTCACCAGCCGCGTGTAGAAGACGTGCTCGGCGTCGCCCCCGTCACGCATGCAGGGCGTGGGCTTTCGGGCCACGCGCAGGAGCGGGCCGAACGCCCGGGCGTATTCCTGGAGCAGGGGCTCGTCGCGCAGGTCGTGGGGCACCTCGGGAAACCGGGCCAGGAGCTCGTCCACGGACATCGAAGCCGCGGTCGTCCTTCCCTGGAGATCCGACGAGAGGCGAATCTGCATGGCGCTGTCTCCTCCGGCCACGGGCCGCCCCCATGGTACCGCCGAATCGGGCTACCCCGACGCGCCCGCCGCCGGTCGTTCCGGCCCGCCGGTGAGCAGCCGCCGCACCTGCGGGGCCAGGGCCTGCGCGCGCGCCTCCAGCTCCGCCGGCCCCACGCTGGTGATCGGGTGCGGGCAGACGAGATAGGGGAAGTCGGGGACGCCGAGCATCTCCACGTAGGCCCGGGCGGTGGTCACGAAGACGTCCGTGATGATCGTGGCCGTCGGGATCCCGTGCTGCTCCAGGGTCACACCGTCGAGCACACTGCCCGACGAGCAGCCCCCTCAGTCGCCGACGCCGGTGATCACGACGTCGGCGTGCCGGCGCACCTCGGCCAGCACCTCGGGCCGCGGCGGCAGGGAGGCCGAGTGCTTGCGGAGATGGACGACCTCGCCGAGGCCCACCTCCGCGTCCAGGATCCGCGCGATGGCGCGCAGGATCGGCTCGGAGTTCGCCTTGGAGTTGTCGAGGAGGACCACACGCTTGCCCCGCAGGTCGCGCGTGCGCGGGGCCAGCGGGAAGCGCTGGTCGCCCGGGTGCGCGCCGGTGGGGTCGACGAGACGCACGGTGTTCATCGAGGGCTCCTCCCGGCGTGCGGCTCGCGGATGCGCACCGTCGTGGCCGGCATGCCGATGTAGATCTTGATCAGGGTGCTGTAGATGCCGCTGTCGCCGCCGGCCTTGACGATCAGGATGTCGTCGGGTGAGGCGGCCGCGGGCACGCGCGCGGTGTCGTCCCCGGGGAGCACCTCGCCGCGCAGCATGCCCAGACGCTTGAGGTCGGCCCGGCTGCGCCAGGCGCGCTCCCAGACGTAGCGCTGCATCCGCGGCCGATCCCACCCCTGACGCGCCAGGGTCTCGGCGTGCCAGTGTCCGACCACCCACAGCCACGCGTTCTCCATGAACGTGAAGTGGACGCCGAGCCCGTGCGTCGCCATGGCGTCGGCGGTGGCCTCCATGATGCTCTCCGCCGTCTGGCCGTAGCGGTTGCCGAGCATCTCCGGGTCCTGGATGCTGGCCACGGTCACGGTGGAGTCGCTGGCCGCGAAGCCTCGCGTGGTGTGCAGGGGCGGCCAGGGGCTGCGCTCCTCGTCCTCGCCGAAGCAGAGGCCCAGCTTGGTCACCGAGCCCATGCACGCGCGGTCGAGCACGCCCTGGCGCGACTCGAAGACGTTCATGAAGATGAGCCGCAGCGCCCGGCCGATGGTGGCGTTGGCTCTCGTCGTCGCGCTGAGCACGTTGTCGGCGCAGGCGAGGCCGATGCGTGCGCGGAGCGGCCCGTTGACGAGGACGAGGAAGCCCGGCGCGTTGGTGGCGGCCGAGATCTCGTGGACGATGTTCGGATCGTGCCCGAAGAGCGCCTCGAGCGCGGCGAGCAGGACGGGGAAGTGCTCGGGCAGGCAGCCGGCCATGACCGCGTTCGCGGCCGCCCGCTCGGCGGTGAGCACCCGGCGACGCACGGGCACCTCGCCCAGGACGTGCTCGGGCGACAGGCCGACGTCCGCGAGCATCGCCGCGACCCGCTCGACCGTGGGCGGGACGACGGGCAGACCGTCCGTCCAGCCGCGGCGATGGCACTCCTCGCCCGCGTCCAGGATCCCGACCTCGTGCTGGGCGGCGCGCATGGCGGCCAGGATCGACGGGGGGTCGCGCG
>JAICGY010000020.1 GCA_025922915.1 Candidatus Methylomirabilota bacterium
CCGAGCCGGTCCAGCGGCTGGAGATCGGTGGCCACCACCCGGGCGCCGGCCCCGTGCAGCAGGCGGGCGGCGGCGACGCCGCTCCGCGCCAGGCCGACGACGGCCACCCGGCGCCCGGCCAGCGCGGCGAGGTAGTCGCGCCCGCGCGTCGTCACATCCGTGTCCTCCACCGTCACCGTCATCGGCACCACCGCACGCCTTTCGTCGCTCGTGTCCCCCGGATGTCGGGGCCTAGCGCAGCTTCAGCGTGGTGAGCGCGAGCAGCGCCAGCGCGAAGGAGACGATCCAGAACCGGACGACGATCTTCGGCTCCGCCCAGCCGGACAGCTCGTAGTGATGGTGGAGCGGCGCCATGCGGAAGACCCGGCGTCCGGTCAGCTTGAACGACGCGACCTGGATGATCACCGAGGCCGCCTCGACCACGTAGAGCCCGCCGATCAGCGGCAGCAGCAGCTCGGCCTTGGTGAGCACCGCGAGCATCCCGATGGAGCCGCCCAGGGCGAGCGAGCCGGCGTCGCCCATGAACACCTCGGCCGGATGGCAGTTGAACCAGAGGAAGCCGACGGCGGCGCCGATGAGGGCCGCGCAGAAGACGGCCAGCTCCCCCGCCCCCTTCACGTTCAGGATGCGCAGGTAGTCGGCCGCCCGGAAGTTGCCGGTCAGGTACGCGATGATGCCGAAGGCGCCGCCGGCCATCACGATCGGCCCGATGGCGAGGCCGTCCAGGCCGTCCGTCAGGTTCACGGCGTTCGAGGCTCCGATCACCACGAGCATCGCGAAGAGGAACCACCACCAGCCGAGCTCGACCAGCCAGCCCTTGAAGAACGGGATCGCCAGGGACGTGGCCCAGGACGCGTCCGGCTGCCAGTACACGATCTGCAGCAGGAGCACCGTGACCAGCGCCTGGAGCCCGAACTTCAGCCGGGCGCTGAGCCCGCGCCGCCGCCTGATCTTCGACCAGTCGTCCCACATGCCGATCAGGCCGAAGGCCGTCAGGGAGAGGATCGCCACCCAGACGTAGCGGTTCGCGAGGTTGGCCCACAGGAAGGTCGAGCTGAGGATCGCGGTCAGGATGACGACCCCGCCCATCGTCGGCGTGCCCTTCTTGCCGCGATGCCGCTCCGGCGTGTCCTCGCGCACCGTGTCCGCCCCGTACTGCATGCGCTGGAGCCGCCGGATCAGCCACGGCCCGATCACCAGCGAGATCACGAGCGCGGAGATCAGGGCCATGAAGGACCGGAACGTCAGGTACCGGAACACGTTGAAGACGATGTGGTCCGAGGCCAGCGGCACCAGGAAGTGGTAGAGCATCTGCCCCCGCCCTCATGCGCCCGGCGACCGGTCCACGCTCGCCCGGGCCAGCCGCGCGACGAGCGCGTCGACCACCCGTTCCATGCGCATGCCGCGCGACCCCTTCACCAGCACCACGTCGCCGGGGGCCAGCCGCTTGAGGAGGTGGGCCACCGTGTCCTCGAAGGTCGTCAGGTGCCAGGCCGCGCCGAGGCCGGCCGCGCGGGCCGCCTCCACCGCGTGCTGCATCGCCCGCCCCACGCCGAGGAACTCGTCGGCGGGCAGCCCGGCCACCTGCCGTCCCACCTCGCGATGCGCCTCCTCGCTGATGGCGCCCAGCTCCAGCATGTCGCCGAGGACCACCACCACCCGGCGCCCGGCCCGGCGGCCCGCCACCGCGTCGAGGGCGGCGCGCACCGAGACCGGGCTCGCGTTGTAGGTGTCGTCCAGCACCTGCACGTCGCCCACCGTCCGCCACACGCAGCGGCCGGCGACGGGCGGCACGCCGGCGAGGCCGGCCGCGACGTCGGCGAGGGGCAGGCCGAGAGCGACGCCGACGGCAGCGGCGGCCAGGCCGTTTACGACGTTGTGGCGTCCGGCGAGCGCCAGCCGCACCGGCTGCGCATCCGCGGCGTGGACCACGGTGAAGGCCAGGCCGGCCTCGTCCTCGACCACCTCGCCCGCCACCCGCACGTCCGCTCCCGGCGCCCGGCCGAAGGTCGTCACGCGTGCGGTCGTCTCCGCCGCCATGCCGGCCACGCGCGGGTCGTCCGCGTTGAGGACCACGGCGCCGTCCGCCGGCACCGCGCGCACGAGGCCCGCCTTCTCCTCGCGGACGCCGTCGAGCGAGCCGAGGAACTCGACGTGGACGGCGGCGACGGTCGTCACCACGGCCACCGTGGGCTCGGCGATGGCGGCGAGCGCCGCCACCTCGCCGCGCTGGTTCGTGCCGATCTCGATGACCGCCGCCTGGTGGGCGGGGCCCAGGCGGAGCAGCGTGAGCGGCAGCCCCCACTGGTTGTTGAACGAGCGCTCCGGGCGCAGCACGGTCCACCGGGTGCCCAGCACCCCCGCCACGAGCTCCTTCGTCGTCGTCTTGCCGCTACTCCCGGTCACCGCGACGACGGGGCCGGCGAACCGGCGGCGGTGCCAGGTGGCCAGCCGGCCCAGCGCGCGCGTCGTGTCGTCCACGAGGACCAGGGGCACGTTCGCGGGCGCGTCGTCCGGCAGCGTGTGGACCACCAGGCAGGCCGCGCCGCGGGCGGCGGCGTCGCCCAGGAACGCGTGGCCGTCGAGCCGGTGGCCGTGGATCGCGAAGAAGGCCTCGCCGACTGCGAGGGTCCGCGAGTCGATCGACACCCCGGTGACCGGGATGCCGAGGTCGCCGCCGACGAGGGCGCCCTGGGTGGCGCGCACGATGTCCTGCACGCTGAAGGGCGGCACGCGCATCACCGGGCGCGCTCCGCGAGGATCCGGCGGGCGACCTCGCGATCGTCGAAGTCCAGGGTGGCCGTCCCGACCAGCTGGTAGGTCTCGTGCCCCTTGCCCGCGATCACCACGGCGTCGCCGGCGCCCGCCCAGCCCAGAGCGGCGCGGATGGCCGCGGCCCGGTCGGCGTCGCGGGCCGTGCGCTCCGGGCCGCCCGGCACCCGGCGCACGCCGACCAGCACCTCGTCGATGATCGCCTCCGGCGGCTCCGAGCGCGGGTTGTCCGAGGTGACCCAGGCCCGGTCGGCCAGCCGGGCCGCGATCTCGCCCATGATCGGGCGCTTGCCGCGGTCCCGGTCGCCGCCGCACCCGAAGACCACGCCGAGGCGGCCCCGCGTCAGCTTCCGCGCGGTGGCCAGCACGCGCTCGAGCGCGTCGGGAGTGTGCGCGTAGTCCACCACGACCAGGAACGGCTGCCCGGCCGTCACCTGCTCGAAGCGCCCGGGCACGGTGCGCACCCCGCCGAGGGCGGCGCCGATCGCCGGCGGCTCGAGCCCGAGCGCCAGGCCGACGCCCACGGCGCCGAGGAGGTTCAGGACGTTGTGCTCGCCGATCAGGGGGGAGGCGAGGGCCAGCCGCCCCTGCGGAGTCTCGACCGTCATGCGGATGCCGTCGAGCGTGGAGGCGTGCTCGAGCGCGCGGATCGCCGCGCGCGGCCCCTGCCCGAAGGTGAGCACGCGGACGGCCAGCCCCTCGACCATGGCCGCGCCCGCGGGGTCGTCGGCGTTGACGACCGCCGTCCGGCCCGGCTTGGACGAGCCCGCCAGCAGCTCGAAGAGCCGCCGCTTGGCGCCGCGGTACTCGTCCAGCGTGCCGTGGAAGTCGAGATGGTCCTGCGTCAGGTTGGTGAAGACGGCGACGTCGAACTCCAGCCCCTCGACCCGCGCCAGGGCCAGCGCGTGCGAGGAGACCTCCATCGCCACGCCGCCCACCCCCCGTGCGCGCATCGTCGCGAGCAGGGCCTGGATCTCGAGCGCCTCCGGCGTCGTCTGCCCCGCCGGCCGGACCTCGTCGTCGATCACGTACTGGATCGTCCCCACGACGCCGGTGCGGAGGCCGCGCGCGCGGAGGAGCGCGTCCACCAGGTAGGACGTGGTGGTCTTGCCGTTCGTTCCCGTGATGCCAACGAGGGTCAGCGTCGCCGACGGACGGCCGTGCCACGCGTCGGCCAGCCGCGCCAGCGCGAGGCGGGCGGAGTCGACCAGGACCTGCGCCACCGGCGTGTCCGCCACCGGCTCGCCCTCGGTGACGACGAGCGCCGCCCCCCGGGCCACCGCCTCCGGCACGAACCGCCGCGCGTCCTGCCGGAGACCGGGCACCGCCACGAAGCAGCCACCGCGCTCCACGCGCCGCGAGTCGGCCGTCAGGCCGCGGACGGAGCGGGGCGGGCGGCCGACCACGCGGGCGCCGGGCAGCGCGTCGAGCAGGACCTTCACCGGCACCTCCATGTCATCGCGCCGCCGGGCGGGCCAGGATCAGGCGCGCCCGGGCGCCCTCGTCGAGGGGCTCGCCGGGAGCCGGCGCCTGGTCGACGACCCGGCCGCGGCCCCGGAGGTCGACGGCGAGCTGGAGCGGGGCCAGCGCGGTGAGCGCCTGGCGGAGGCTACGCCCGCGGAGGTCCGGCATCACCCGCTCGCCGGCCGGCGACGCCAGGGCCGCGCTCACCCGGTGCACCGGCGGCCGGTCGGCGCCACCGCCCGTCACGATCTGTAGCGGCGTGCTGTCGCGGGGCGGGATCTCGAGATAGCGCATCACCTCGGCCCCGATCCTGGCGAAGACCGGCGCCGCCGCCTCGCTGCCCCAGCGCTCGGTCCGCGGCTCGTCGAGCAGGACGAGCATCACGAGCCGGGGCTCGTCGGCCGGCACGAAGCCGACGAAGGACAGCACGCCGGGGGCGTGCGAGTAGCGGCGGGTGCGCGGGTCGAGCTTCTGCGCCGTGCCGGTCTTGCCGGCGACGTCGTAGCCCGGGATGGCGGCCTTCGCGCCGGTCCCCTCCGCCACCACCTGCGTGAGCAGGCGCGTCAACGTCCGCGCCGTCGCCGCGGAGACGACCTGGCGGACGCGGCGCGGGGCGAAGCGGCGCGTCTCGCGGCCCTCGGCGTCGAAGAAGGCCCGGACGACGCGCGGCTGCATGAGGACGCCGTCGTTGGCGAGCGCGCCGAAGGCGGCGACGAGCTGCAGCGCGGTGACCGAGACCTCCTGGCCGATCGACATGGTGGGCAGCGACAGGGCCGACCACCGCGGCGGCTCGCGCAGCAGCCCGCGGCTCTCGCCCCCGAGGGCCACCCCCGTCGGGACCCCGAAGCCGAAGCTCGTCATGTACCGGTAATACCGCTCGGCGCCGAGGGCGAGCCCGACCTTGATCGAGCCGACGTTCGACGACTTCTGGAGCACCTCGGCGAAGGTCAGCCAGCCGTACTTCTTCCAGTCCCGGATGGTGGTCCGCGCGATGGTGATCCGGCCGTTCTCCGCGTAGATCAGCTCCTCGGGGCGCACCACGCGCTCCTCGAGGGCGGCGGCGGCGAGGATCGCCTTGAAGGTGGACCCGGGCTCGAAGGGGTCGGTGACGGCCCGGTTGCGCCACGCGTCGCGCGGGTAGTCGGCGAACGCGTTCGGGTTGAACGTCGGGCGAATGGCCAGGGCGAGCACCTCGCCCGTGCGCGGGTCCATGGCCACGGCCATGGCCGCCCTCGCCTTCGTCCGCCGCCAGGCCGCGTCCAGCTCCCGCTCGGCCAGGTACTGGATGGTCCGGTCGATCGTCAGCATCACGCCCTGCCCCGGCACCGGCTCCTGCAGGACGGCCTCGGTCACGACGTCGCGGCCCAGGGCGTCGCGCCCGACGATGGCCTTGCCCGGCGTGCCGACGAGCGTGGACTCGAAGGCGGCCTCGATCCCCTCGAGACCACCGTCCACGCCCTCGAAGCCGACGACGTGGGCCGCCAGCTCGCGATTCGGGTAGAGCCGGAGGGGATCGGGCACGAAACCAAGCCCCGGCTCGCGCAGCGCGCGGATGGAGGCGGCGACGGCCGGCGGCAGGCGGCGCTTGAGCCAGACGAACGACTTCTCGCTCGAGAGGGCCGCCCGCACGTCCCGCTCCGGCTCACCGATGAGGGGAGCCAGGCGCGCGGCGACGCGCCCCGGATCGGCGACGGCGCGGGGCTGCACGAAGAGCGACTCGGCCGCGCTGGACGTGGCGAGGGTCACCCCCTGCCGGTCCACGATGGGCCCGCGCTCCGCCTGCAGCACGACGGTGCGGGAGTACTGGCGATCGGCGAGCGCGCCGAGCTCGTCCGCGCGCACGACCTGCAGCCAGACCAGGCGCCCCGCCACGCCGGCGAACGCCAGGGCGAGGATGCCGGCGAGGACCAGGACGCGCGTGCGCAGGCCGCTCGCGCGGTCCGCGGCCACGGCCCGGCCCTCCCGGGAGGTCACCTGATCGGGATCCTCTCGTGGGTGGCGGCGACCCGGCTGCGGTGGGCGGCGGCGAGCCCGGTGCCGGCCGGGACGTACTCGCGCGCCAGGCGGACCTGCTCGCGCGTGGGCGCGCCCAGCCCCAGCCGCCGCGCGCGCTCCTCCAGGCGGGCGGGCGAGCGGAGGGCCGCGACCTCGATCTCGAGCTCGCGCAGCCGGGTCTCGGCCGCCACCCGCTCGGCGCGGAGCGCGTCCAGCCGGTAGGCCAGCTGCACCTGCTGCACCCGCAGCGCGACCACGCCGAGGGTGCCGCCCACGAGGCCGGCGGACAGCAGGAGCGCGCCGGCGAGCGAGCGCCGCACGCGCGGATCCAGTTCCCGATGCAGACGCTGAATGCTCTTCACGCCACCCGCTCCAGCACGCGCAGCTTGGCGCTCCGGGCGCGGGGGTTGGCCCGCACCTCGTCGTCCCCGGGCACCAGGGGCGACGGCTCGAGGGCCGCGAAGCCGGCGGCCTCCAGCGTCCGGAACGTCCGCTTCACGATGCGGTCTTCGCCCGAATGGAAGGAGATGACCCCGAGCCGCCCGCCCGGGGTGAGCACGGCGGGCGCGTCCGCCAGCGCGCGGCGAAGCGCCCCCGGCTCGTCGTTGACGGCCATGCGTACGGCCTGGAAGGTGCGGGTGGCGACGTGCAGCCGCCGCGGCCAGGCGGCGCGCGGCACCCCGGCCCGGACGGCGGCCACGAGGTCGCCCGTCCGCGCGAGCGGACGCCGGCGCACGATCACCCGCGCGATGCGGCGCGCGTGCGGCTCCTCGCCGTGCTCGGCGATGAGCCGCGCGATCTCCGGCTCCGGCAGCCGGTTCAGCAGGGCGGCCGCCGTCTCGCCGCGCGTGGGATCGAGACGCATGTCCAGCGGCTCGTCGCCCTGGAAGGAGAAGCCCCGGCCCGACGCGTCGAGCTGCCACGAGGAGACGCCGAGGTCCAGCAGCACCGCGCGCGCCGCGGTGATGCCGTGCCCCGCCGCCACGGCGACGAGGTCGCGGAAGCTCGCGTGGGCAAGCCGCACGCGATCGGCGAACGGCGCGAGCCGCTCGCGCGCCTCGGCCAGCGCCGCCGGGTCGGCGTCGAGCCCGAGCAGACGCACGCCGGGGTCGGTCGCGTCCAGGATCGCCGCCGCATGCCCCCCCATCCCCACCGTCCCGTCGATCACCCAGCCCGCGTCGCGCGGCCGTAGCAGAAACACGACCTCGTCGACCAGGACCGGGAGGTGAACCTCACACTCCCAGCTGCGCCAGCCGCTCGAACCCGGACGCGAGCCCGTCGCCGTTCGTGCGCTCGTACTCGTCGAAGCGGACACGATCCCACACCTCGAAGTAGCGCCGTCCGAGCCCGATCAGCGTCACGTCCCTCGCCAGCCCGCTCTGCGCGCGACTGTCGGGTGGCAGCAGCACCCGCCCGACCCCGTCGATCTCCACTTCCTTCGCGCGCGAGATGTACAGCCGCCCCAGCCGTCGGATCTCCATGTCGAACATCGAGCGCTCGTTGATCTTCGACTCGATCTGCTCCCACTCCTCGAGCGGGTGCACCTCGAGCGCCTGCTCGTTCGGGACGACCACCAGCGTCTTGCCGTCGTACCGGGCGAGGACGTCGCGGTACTTGGCCGGCACGCTCAGCCGTCCCTTCGGGTCGATCGTGTGCTGGTAACGCCCTCGAAACATGCGCCCCCAGGTGGGCTTCCATTCCATTTCATCCCACTTCATCCCACCGTGGGCCGAATGTAGCGTTGCCAAAAAGTCGTGTCAAGGGAAAAGGATGATTTTTTCAGCGAATCCGCGGCGCGAGCGGCGAACGGACCACGAGTGGGGCCGGCGACCGTCTCACGGCCCCATCGGTGGAGTCAGCGAGGCCGGTAGTACTGGAGCGCCTCCGGCAGCCAGCCCTCGATCTGCTTGATGCGCGTCTCGGGAGCCGGGTGGGTGGACAGCAGCTCGATCGGCCGGTCACCGCTGGCCCGGGCCATCCGGACCCAGAGGTCGCGCGCGGCGCTCGGGTGGTACCCCGCCTTGGCCATGTAGACCATCCCCAGACGGTCCGCCTCGGACTCCTGGGCCCGGCTGTAGGGCAGCAGGATGCCGACGGTCGCGCCGAGGCCGAGCGCGGCGCCCACCAGCTGGACCGTCCCCGGATCCCGCCCGGCCATCAGCGCCTGCGTGCCGGCGAGGGTCAGCCCCTGCACCGCGAGCTGCTGCGAGAGGCGCTCGCCGCCGTGCCGCGCGACGGCGTGCGCCACCTCGTGGGCGAGGACGGCGGCCAGCCCGGCATCGTCCCGCGTGACGGGCAGGATCCCGGTGTAGACGGCGACCTTGCCGCCCGGCAGGCAGAACGCGTTGGCCTGCTCGTCCTCGATGACCTTGAACTCCCACTGGTAGTCGGTCCGACCTGTCGCCGCGGCGATCCGCTGCCCGACGCGCAGGACCTGCTCGGTGGCGGCGCGATCGGTCGAGACCTTGGACTTCTTCAGGACCTCCTGGTAGGCGTCGAGTCCCATCTGGACCTCGGTCGTCTCCGGCAGGAGCAGGAGCTGGGAGCGTCCCGTGATGGGCACGGTCTGGCAGGCAGCGACGGCGAGGAGCGCGAGGACGGCCAAAAACCGGGAGCGTGGAAGCACGGCCGGCATTGTAGCGCGGTCCGCGGCCGGAGACGCGTGCGCGGCGGTCGCGCGGGGCTCAGCGGTTGCGCAGCCGCGCCGTCGTCGCGAGCACGGCGCCGACGTCGCGCGCCGCGGCCTGACGCACGCCGTCCGCGCGGGTCGCCAGCGTCACGGTCACCGCCCGGACGGCGGCGGGATCCGTCGTCGGCCGGCCCTCGGCATCCGCATAGGCGAGCTCGAAGCGCGTGACGCCGTTGACCACCGGCTGGGCGCCGCCGCCGGCATCGCGCCGCAGGATCGTGCCGGCCAGCCGCCAGGTGATCGTCTCTCCCGCGCCGGCCACGACGCCGTCGCCGTTGCGGTCGACGTGCAGGACGATGCGCGCCGGCTCGGCGACGCTCACCGGCGCGAACCGGGAGGCGCCGCCCCCGGCGGCCCGCAGCTCTCCGCTGAGCCACGTCAGCGCGGCCCGGCCCGCCTGCTGCGCCTCGACGCGGGCCGCCCCCACGGCGTAGGCCCGCTGGCCCTGCTCGAGCGTGACGAAGGCTGCGCCCAGCAGCAGCCCCAGCACGGCCACGGAGACGAGAAGGTCGGAGAGGGTCACGCGCCGGAGCGTGGCCGGTCGGCGGGCGGCCGTCAACGTCGCGCGGCGGAGACGTCCTCGAGGGACGACACGTCTCCACCGCGCGACGCCCGGCGTGCGCTCAGATCGCCGAGGTTCGGGCGCCGCACGAGGGCGTCGCGCCGAGGTTGCTGACGACGACGTCCGTGATCACCAGGCTGCGCCCGGCCGGCACCGTGAACCCCGTGACGGCGGCACCGGGCTCGACGGTCCGCGTGACCTCCACGATGCGCTCGATGGCGGCGGGGACACCGGGCCCGGTGGCGGCGGGCGGATCACCGGGCGTGGTGGTGGCCCCGTTGTCGGCGGCGGCGCCGGTGGCGGCAACGACGACCAGCGCGAGCGCGAGCGTGCTCCACAGTTGCTTCATGAAAAACCCCTCCTGCTACGAACGTGCGGCAGGACGGCGGCAACGGGCGTGCCGACGAGGGGGCTGCGGCAGCCGGTTGAAAGCGTTGCGCCGTCCGGTCGGACCTCGGCCCGCACCGGGGAACGCCCGGCTCAGTCGAGAGGCGGCCGGTGCTGGCTCCACGGGCGCGCCCGCTCGAATGCGGCGGACGCGCGAAGCACGGTGGCGTCGGCGAACCGGCGGCCGACGATCTGCAGGCCGACCGGCAGGCCGTCCGCGGTGAAGCCAGCGGGGACGGACGCCGCCGGCTGGCCGGTCAGATTGAAGGGATAGGTGAACGGGATCCACGCGTAGGCGCCGACGGGCCGGCCCGCGATGTGCGTCGGGTTGTCCAGGCCGACCGCGAACGGCGGACACGCGATCGTCGGGGTGAGCAGCAGATCGTACCGCTCGAAGAGCGCGCGCGGATGCTGCCACCAGGCGAGCCGGTCCAGCCACGCCTGCACGTACGCGGTCGGCGGCTTCCGGAGAGCGAGGCGCGCGAGGTCCAGCAGCCCGGGATCGAGGGCGTCCGTGCGGTCGAGAAACGGCGCCAGCCGGGCGGCGAGGCCGCCGCAGAAGATCTCGCCCCAGGTCTCGCGCGGCGATGGCCAGCGCGGCTCGATCTCGTCGAGGCGGCAGCCCAGCTCCCGGAAGGCGCGGGCGGCGCGGCGACAGACGGCCACGACCTCGGGGTCCACGCAGTCGGCGAAGCCGAGGTCCTCGGCCCACGCCACGCGCAGCCCCGCGAGCGAGCCCCCTGCGGCCTTCGTCCAGTCCACGCGCTCGGCCGGCAACGAGTGCGGGTCCCGCTCGTCGGGCCCGGCGCAGGCGCTCAGCACGAGGGCGGCGTCGGCGACGGTCCGGGTCAGCGGGCCCACGTGCGAGAGGCTCCAGGCGCCGCTCGGCGGGTGGGCCGGGATGCGGCCGTAGGAGGGTTTGAACCCGTAGATGCCCGCGCAGGAGGCCGGGATGCGGATCGAGCCGCCGCCGTCGGTGCCCACGTGCAGGGGGCCGAGCCCGGCCGCCGCCGCGGCCGAGGCGCCGCCGCTGGAGCCGCCCGGTGTGCGGTCGAGGCTCCAGGGGTTGCGCGTGGGACCGAAGAGCAGGTTGTGGGTCGCGCCGATCCAGCCGAACGCCGGCGTGTTCGTCTTCCCCACCATGATCGCGCCCGCCGCCCGCAGCCGCTCGACGATCGGCGCGTCCTCGGCCGGCACGTGGTCGCGGTAGAGCGGGGTGCCGAAGGTCGTACGCACGCCCCGGGTGACCACCAGGTCCTTGACCGAGAACGGCACGCCGTGCAGCGGGCCCAGCCGTGCGCTCCGCCGCATCACGGCGCGCTCGGCGGCCTTCGCCTCGCGGCGCGCCGCCTCGGCGGTGAGCGTCACGTAGGCGTTCAGCGTGGGGTTGACCTTGTCGATGCGGCGCAGGACCGCGTCCACGACCTCGACCGGCGAGACCGTGCGCCGGCGGATCAGGCCTGCGAGCTCCGTGGCGGGACGCCAGCAGAGGTCGGCGGCGTCGGTGCGCCGCACCGTCACGCCGGGCCGGCGCTCACGCACCGCGCAGGCGGGGGTCCAGCGTGTCCCGGAGCGCGTCGCCGAACAGGTTCGAGCCGAAGACGGCGAGACTGATGGCGAGGCCGGGGAAGAGCACCAGGTGCGGCGCCTTCTGGGCGTACTCGGCGGCAGAGACGGAGAGCATCCGGCCCCACGACGGATACGGTTCGGGCACGCCGAGGCCGAGGAACGAGAGCGCGGCCTCCACGAGGATGGCGCTGCCGAGCTGGGCCGTCATGAGGACGATGAACGGGCCGACGGTGTTGGGCAGCACGTGCCGGAAGGCGATGCGGAGGTGCGCGGTGCCGAGCGCCCGCGCGGCCTCCACGAACTGCATCTCGCGGATGGCGAGCACGCTGGCCCGGATCACGCGCGAGGCCCGCGGGATGATCGGGATGGAGATCGCGATGATGACGTTCTGGACGGAGGGTCCGAGCGAGGCCGACATGACGAGCGCGAGCACGAGCAGCGGCAGCCCCTGCAGGATGTCGAGCAGCCGCTGGGAGATGAGGTCGACCTTGCCGCCGGTGTAGCCGGAGAGCAGGCCGATGACCCCGCCGAGCACCGAGCCCAGGAGCGTCGAGGCGATGCCGACGATCAGCGAGACGCGCGCCCCGTGCACGATGCGCGAGTAGATGTCCCGCCCGAGATGGTCCGTCCCCAGCCAGTGGTCGGGCCCCGGCGCCGCCAGCGTGGCCGCCGCGTCGGTGGCGATCGGGTCGTACGTGTCCAGCACGTCGGCGAACACGGCGGTCAGCGCCATGATGACCATCAGGACGCCGCCGAGGGCGCCCAGCGGCTTCTTCCGGGCGAACCGCGTGACGACGGTGGAGAGCGACGCCCGCCCCGTCACCGCGGACGGCCGCGTCAGCTCGATCTCGGCGCCGATCGGCCTAACCGCCATAGCGCACCCGCGGGTCGAGGACCCCGTACAGCAGGTCCACGATCAGGTTGGTGAAGATCACGACGATGGCGATGATCATGACGAGGTTCTGCACGATCGGGTAGTCCCGCCACAGGATGGCCTCGACGAGGAAGCGGGCCACGCCGGGGAGGTTGAAGACGGTCTCGGTCACGACGAGGCCACCGATGAGGAACGCGAACTCGATGCCGATGACGGTGACCACGGGCAGGATCGCGTTCTTGAGCGCGTGGCGCCAGACGACGGCGCGCCCGGCCTGGCCCTTGGCCCACGCCGTGCGGATGTAGTCCTCGCGCAGCACCTCCAGCATCGCCGACCGCGTGATCCGCATGATCAGCGCCGACGAGCGGTACCCGACGGCCAGCGCGGGAAGCAGGAACTGGACGCTGTGGAGCCAGAAGTTCTCGCGGGGCGACACGTACGTCAGGGGCGGGATCCAGCCCAGCC
This sequence comes from Candidatus Methylomirabilota bacterium, assembly GCA_025922915.1. GTDB lineage: Bacteria > Methylomirabilota > Methylomirabilia > Rokubacteriales > CSP1-6 > JAICGY01. The sequence goes on from JAICGY010000020.1 coordinate 12,778, forward strand.
AGGCGACGAGCGTCAGGATGATGACCATGCCGAGCCAGAACGACGGCATCGAGAGGCCGGCCAGGCTGACCACGCGCAGGGCGTAGTCGAAGCCCGTGTCCTGCCGGACGGCGCTCATCACGCCCGCGGGCACGCCGAGGAGCACCGAGACGATCGTGGCCAGGATGGCCAGCTCCACGGTCACGGGGATGAGGGGCTTGATGATCTCCCAGGCGGGAAGGTCGTACCGGTAGGACTTGCCCAGATCGCCGGTGAAGATCTGCGCGATCCAGGTCACGTACTGCTTCCACACCGGCTCGTCGAGGCCGAGCTCCTCGAGGATGAGCTGGCGCTCGGACGGGTCGACGTAGCCGGCCGCCGAGAACAGGACGTCGACGATGTCGCCGGGAGCGAGCCGCAGCAGGGCGAAGATGACGACCGACATGCCGAAGAGCGTGAGCCCGGCGACGAACAGCCGCTGCGCGATGTAGGTCTTCACGCGCGGCGCTTCCGCGCTGGAGGGAGCGGGCTGCCCCCTCCGACGCGCTGCCGGGCCGTCTCCGTCGGCGGCGCCGCGATCACCGGTCCAGCCAGACTTCCTGCATCCGGCCCCAGTTGTAGAGCGACTGGTGGGGGACCAGGTTCTTCACCTTCGGCCACGTGGTGAAGTGGTCCAGCCGCCAGTTCAGCATGGGCCGGGCGGCGTCCTGCTCCAGCCGCTTCTGGATGTCCCAGACCATCCGCATGCGCTTGGCAGGGTCCAGCTCCGCCGACTGCTGCTCGATCATCTTCTCGACCTGCTCGCTGCAGTAGAAGGAATAGTTGCGGGGCGACCCGCACACGTAGTTCTCGTAGAAGTTCGCGTCGGGATCGTCGGGCCCGATGCCCGTGAGGTTGGCGCCGATCTGGTAGTCGCCGCGGGTGGCCATGGCGTGCCACTGCGCGGTCTCGACCTGCTTGAGCGTGGCCTCGATGCCGACCTGCTTCAGCTCGTTGATCACGAACGAGGCCATGTCGACGTAGATGGCGATGGCCCGGGTCGCCATCTCCACGCGGAGCGGGTTCTGCGGGGTGAAGCCGAGGTCCCGGAGGATCCGGCGCGCCTTCTCCTTCTCCTCGGCGGGATCGGTCCCGTAGCCGGGCAGCGCGAGCAGCTCCTTCTCGGGCAGCCCCCAGACGCCGTGCGGCTTCGGCGCCATCGCCGCGCCCACCACGCCGCCGCCCTGGTGCACCGCGGTCGTCAGGGCCCGGCGGTCGATGGCGTGGCTCACCGCCAGCCGCACCTTCGCGTTGTCGAAGGGCGGCTTCTTCATGTTCATGATGATGTTGTTGTTCACGTTCTCGTGCGTGGGCCGGACGACGATGCCGGGCACCGCGTTCTTGAGCTGCTCGCCGGACGTCGGCGACATGTCGCCGGGGAAGGACACGTCGACCTGGCCCGCCTGCAGGGCGGCCACGCGCGTGCCGCGCTCCTTGATGACCACGTAGCGCATGCCGTCGAGGTAGGGCCGGCCCTCGATGAAGTAGTCCGGGTTCTTCACGTAGTCGATGAACTCGCCCTTGCGCCACTCCTTCACCTTGAAGGGGCCGGTGCCCACGCACGTCGTGCGGTACTGGGCCGGCGGCACGTGCGCCGCGTAGACCGGGCTGTAGCCGGAGGCCAGCATCAGCAGGAGCGAGGGCTGGGGCCGCTTCAGGCGGAACACCACGGTGTGCGGGTCCGGCGCCTCGATGGCCTCGACGTTCTCGTACCAGCCCTTGCGCGGGTTGATGCGCAGCTTGCCGGCGTCCGGCGCGCCGCGCACCATGTCGAACGTGAACTTGACGTCCTTCGACGTGAAGGGCTGGCCGTCGTGCCACTTCACGTTCTTGCGGAGCGAGAGGACCAGGCTGCGGTTGCCGTCCTGCCAGGCCCACTTCTCGGCGAGCTCGCCGACGACCGACTCCGCGCTCTCCTGTTGCTTGAGGGGGTCGAAGATGACCAGGTTGCTCAGGCACGGCATGGCGGGCCACACGGTGGAGATCGTGGACGTCTCGTGGATGGCGAAGCCCTGGGGGCTGTCCTCGCGCTGGGTGACGTTCAGCACACCGCCCGGCCGGGGGGCCTGGCCGACCGCGGGGACGCCGCTCATGGCGACGGCAGCGACGCCGAGCGCGACGACGGTGGTGACAAGACTGCGCGGATACATCACGACACCTCCGGACCGATTTGCGCGAAGTGTAACACGCCTCCCCGCGCGTCACGCGCCGCGCCGGGTCGCGCGGAGGGCTCGCGGCCGGGGCACGCGGCGGCCGGGAACCCGGCTACAGGAGGCGCAGCAACAGGTGCACGGCGTAGATGACGCCGCCGGCGAGGCCGCCGACGACCGTGCCGTTCACGCGGATGTACTGGAGGTCGTCGCCGGCGTGCTCCTCGATCAGCCGGACGGCGCCCTCGGGGCCGAGGGCGCGCACGCCGTTCTCGATGAAGCTCGCGATGCGCCCGTGATGACGCTCCACGAGCTCCGACAGGCGGGCCTTCCCCCACCGGTCGAGGTCGGCGCGGAGCCCGGCGTCGCTCGCGAGCGCGTGCCGCGCCTCCTCGAGCCGGTCGACGAGCCACGCGACGATTTCCGACTCCTCGGCGGCGAGGTCGGCGCGCAGCGCGCGCGTGAGCGCGGCCGCCGCGTCCTCGAGCAGGGCGGCGACCTCCGGGGTGGCGAGGAGCTCGCGCCCGGCGTGCTCCACCCGGGCCACGAGCGCGGGATCGTGCGCGAGCCGCCGCTCGAGGTCGGCGAGGACCTCGAGCACGCGCGCGCGCAGCGGGTGCGCGGGGTCGCTCGCCACCTCGCGGAGGCCGGCGTGCAGCGCCGCGACCAGCCGCTCGCGGTCCAGGACGCCGAGGACCTCCGCGAGGCCGATCCACAGCCGCGGGTAGACCCCGAGCCGCGCGCGATACCGCTCGACGAGCTCGTCGACCACCTCGGTCACCGCCCGCCGGAACTCGGGGCGCTCCATCGCCTCGGCGAGGGCGGCCAGGCCGGCCGCGATGACGCGCTCGTCCCAGCCGTGGCGGCGCGCCACGCGGAGGGCGCCGGCCAGGACGGGGGCGATCGGCCGCTCCGCCAGCGCCCGGCGCAGCCGGGCCGCCGCCTCGGCGGAGGCCTCCGGTCGCAGCTGCGCGGCCACCCAGCGCGCGATGGCCCGCGTGGCCGTCTCCAACTCCGGCCGGGCCACGCGCTCCGCCGCACGCGCCAGCAGGTCCGCGAGGTCGATGCGCCCGAGCTCCTCCCAGACGTAGGCGGGCGTCAGGACCCGGCCGCCGACCATCGCCCCCACGCGGCTCGCCATCAGCTCCCAGTTGCGCGGGATGAGCCCGGTGTGCGGGATCGGCAGGCCGAGGGGGCGCCGGAAGATCGCCGTGACCGCGAACCAGTCGGCGAGCCCGCCCACGACGCCGGCCTCGGCGACGGCCAGCACCCACCCGCCCCACCACGTGGACCGGAACGGAAAGGCCGCGACGGCGACGGCCGCGGCCGCCACCAGGACGCCGAGCGCGAGCCGCCGCTGCGTGCGCACGGCTCAGCGCGACGCGACCGGCAGCAGCAGGTCGAGCATCCGCGCGGTCGCGTCCGGCCCGGGCGGGTACGTGTGCGTGCCGCGCGGGTCGCCGCCGCTCCAGGCGTGCCCCATCCCGGCCACGAGCCAGCTCTCCACGACCACGCCGCCGTGCGGATCGCGGTGCACGGTGCGGAGCACATCCGCGCGCGTGTCGGCCTCCGCCGCACGGGCCTCGAGGAGCCGCGCCAGCATGGCCTCGAGCCCCACGAGGTTGGCCGGGCTGACGACGGCATCGCGCGCGCCGTGCCACAGCGAGGCGCGCAGCGCGGGGGCGCGGCCCCCGGCCGCCACGCACGCCCTCGCGGCGCCGTCCGCGTCGGGCACCCGCCCGCGCATGCACCGGAGGGCGGCGGCCGCGCTGTCGGCGCACGCGTAGGGGCCGGCGGCCACGACGCCGAGGCCGGCCACCGTCGCGGGAGCCGCGCAGGCGAGCGTGACCGCCATGAAGCCGCCGGCCGAGAAGCCGAGCGCCAGGACGCGCGGCTCGCGCAGCCCGTGCTCCGCCTGGATGCGCCGCGCGAGCCCGAGGATCGCCGCCGGCTCTCCGCGCGCTGCGGACTGGTGCCGGGGCTCGAACCAGTTCCAGCACCGGGAGGGATTGTCCCCGCGCCGCTGGGCCGGATACAGCACGACGAGGCGCCGGCGCTCCGCCGCGTCGTTCAGCCGCGTGCCGAGCGCCAGGTCCTCGGGCGTCTGCCCGCATCCGTGGAGCGCGACGACGAGCGGGCGCTCGGGATCGACCCGCGACGGGATCCACAGCCGGTACGCGCGTCCCTCCCAGGTGCCGCGGGCGAAGACCGGTCCCCCGGGCGCCGCCGGCCCCGGCCGCACCGTGACGGCCAGGAGGATCACCAGCGAGAGCGCCGCGAGCCGGCCCGGCCGGGTGCCGGTGCTCACCCCCGGCGCCGGCGCCGCGGCAGGAGGACGCGGCCCTGGCGGACGTCCCAGACGCCACGCGGAGTGAGCCGCACGAAGGGCAGGAAGTCGGCGGCGAGGAAGAAGAGCGTGAACAGCGGCTCGTGGTGCGCGTACCCGCGGGCGGCGAGCGCGGCGCGCAGGCCGTCCTCGGCGCGGGCGGCGTCCAGCAGGGTGCCGGGCATCATGACGCCGCCGAGCGGCAGCGGCATCTCGAACGCGGGCGCGTCTCCGTCCACGATCACGACGCCCCCGCGGAGCTCGCGGAGCCGGTTGACGGCGCGCGCCATCGCGGCCGGGCGCCGGCCCAGGACGAGGATGTTGAAGTCGGTGGTGATCGTGGACGCGAGACCGTCCACCCGCTCGCCGAAGCCGGCGACGAGACCGGGCGCCACCCAGCGGCCGCGGCGGTCGACGAGGGCCGCGTGCAGGTCCTCCGCGGCGCGCGGCCGCTGCTCGAGCCGCGTGATCACCGCGCTCGTCAGCCGGATGACCGGGTACGTGTCGCGCGCGGGCAGCCGGAAATCCTCGGTCCGCGCGCGCCACGGCAGCGTGAGGCGGGCGGCCGGGGCGACGAAGACCCGCGACCACGCCGGCTCGGGCACGCGCGCCAGCAGCCGCCCCTCGCGAGCGGCGAGCCGGCCGCGCGCGATCACCGCCTCCGGGCGCGGCTCGCCGGGGTCGGCGAGGACGCAGACGTCGGCCCAGCGGCCCGGCGCGACGCCGCCCAGGTCGGCGTCGTGCCCGAAGTACGTCGCGGGGTTGAGCGTCGCCATCCGGTAGGCGTCCACCGGCGGCACACCGCGCTCGAGGGCGGTGCGGATCAGATGGTCCACGAACCCGTGGTCCCGGACGAACGCGGGCATGGACCCGTCCGCGGTGAGCATCAGCCGCGACACCAGCGCCGGCGTCTCCTTCAGCACGTCCAGCAACCCCCGCAGATCGGGCCGCAGCGACGACTCCCGGAGCATCACCGCGATGCCGTGCCGGGCCCGCTCGAGCACCTCTCGCGCCGTGATCGGCTCGTGGTCCGAGGTGAGGCCGCCGGCGGCCAGGGCGGCCACCTTCTCGGCGGCGGCGCCCGCCGTGTGGCCCTCCACGCGCTGCCCGCGCGCCCGCGCGAGGTGGAGGCGCCGCAGCAGGTCGGGGCGGCCGGCGTGGACGTCGGGCCAGCGGGTGACCTCCCCGGCGGCCGCCGCCCACGGGTGCGCCAGCGCCCGGGCGAGGTCGCGCAGCGGGAAGCGGCGGGGCTCGTCGGTGGAGCGCGACTGGGCGTGGACGCGGATCATCCAGTAGAACTTCAGCGGCGAGGGCGCGAGCGCGTCGGCGACGGCGCGGAAGGCGGCGAGCCCGCCGAGCTCCCAGAGCTGCAGGGTGTCGGCGAAGACCGTCGTGACGCCGAGGGGCAGCAGGTGACGCGCGAGGGCGGACGGCGTCACCACGTGGGCGGGATGCACGTGGGGGTCGATGTAGCCGGGCACGAGCATGCGGCCCCCGACGTCGAGGACCTCGGTCCGCGACCCGACCATGTCGTCGCGCAGCCCGACGTAGGCGATGCGCTCGCCGGCCGTGGCCACGTTGGCCGCGTGGAGCTCGCCCGTGTAGACGTTCAGGAGGCTGCCGCCGCGGAGGTAGAGGTCCGCGGGCCGCTCGCCCCGGGCGACGGCCGTCAGCCGGCGGCGCGCGGCGACCATGTCGGGGCCGCGGGCGTCGCTCACGCGCGCGCCGGGCACCGCGTCACTTCTGGCGGCGGCTCGACTTGTAGGCTTCCGCGCCGGCCCGCACGCCGGCGCGCAGACCGCGCCCCACGCGGGACGCCTCGTTCACGGCCTCGCGGACGCGCGGCTCGGCGCGTCGCAGCGCCTGCTCCACCGTCGCCCGGGTGCGGCTCTCCAGCGCGCGGAGCCGCACGCGCGCCTCGCCGCGGGCGCGGCGCGTCTCCGCGGCGATCCGCTCCAGCTGCCGCTCGAGCGCCTTCCACTGCCGGTCCAGCGTGGCCATCGTCGCGCCTCCTCGTCGTCGAGGTGCGCGCCGGACGGCGGCGCCGCACGCCGTCGATTATGCGGCGCGCCGACGAGGACGGCAAACACCGGGCGCCCTCTCGGTACAATCGCGCCATGGCCGAGCCGATCGTCGTCACGTCCGCTGTCCGGGTGCCGGCCCGCGCCCTCGCCGTGCGCGCCGCGCGCGCGTCCGGACCCGGCGGCCAGAACGTGAACAAGGTGGCGACCAAGATCGAGCTCCGGGTCGACCTCGACGCCATC
>JAICGY010000021.1 GCA_025922915.1 Candidatus Methylomirabilota bacterium
CCGCCATCGAGGCCGGGCTCACGCCCGCCACCCGCATCGACGACGCGCCGGTGTCCTACGCCGTCGGCCCGAACGGACAGGCCTGGAAGCCCGAGAACTACGATCGCAAGTACCGCGGTCCGACCACGCTGCAGCAGGCGATCGAGGAGTCCGTGAACGTCGTGACGATCAAGCTGCAGGAGCAGATCGGGCTGGAGAAGACCATCCAGGTCGCGCGGCGCCTCGGCGTCAGCAGCCGGCTCGATCCGAACCTCAGCCTCGCGCTCGGGACCTCCGACATGACCCTGCTCGAGCTCACGTCGGCCTACGGCGCCCTCGCCAACGACGGCCGCTGGCTGCCCGCCACCGCCGTCCGGTACGTCACGGACGCCGAGGGCCGGTTGCTGGAGGAGCACGTGCCCGAGCCCCGCGCCGCGGTCTCGCCGGAGACGGCGTACATGATCACGCACATGCTGCGTGGCGTGGTGGAGCGCGGCACCGGGCGGGCTGCCCGCGCCCTGGGCCGGCCGGTCGCCGCCAAGACGGGCACGACCAACGACTACTCCAATGCCTGGTTCGTGGGCTTCACGCCCAGCGTGGCGACGGGCGTGTGGGTGGGCTACGATCGTCCGCGCAGCCTGGGCAAGGACGAGACGGGATCGCGGGTCGCCGTCCCGATCTGGGTCAAGTTCATGAGCGCGGCGCTGGCCGACATGCCGCGGGAGGACTTCCCCGTCCCCGAGGGCGTCGTCGTCGTTCCGGTCGACCTCGACCCGTCGAACGAGTGTGTCCGCGTCGTCCCGATGGCGTTCCTGCGAGGCACCGAGCCGCTCGTCTCCTGCGGGCCCCGCCGCCAGGCGGTGCCGACGGCTCCGCTCGCCCCCGGCGGGCTCCTGCCCCCCGAGCTGCCCGGAACGCCGGCCCCGGCGCTCCCCCCCGCGGCTCCCCTCGAGCCGCCGGCCGCCGCCCCGCAGTCCTCGACGTCGTGGTCGTCCCCCGCGGCCCTCCACCGCGACCTCCAGGCCCCGGCGCCGCCCTCGCCGGCATCGCGCGGCCCGGGCTCGGAGAGTCAGGGCCCGTGACGGATCAGGCCGTGGTGCGGGGGTAGGCCGCCGCCACCTCGGCCCAGTCGCCCTCGCCGAGCAGCCGGTCGAAGACGGTCTCGAGCTCCGCGATCGGGACCCGGATCTGGTCCATGGAGTCCCGGTCCCGGACGGTCACGCGCCCGTCGCCTCCCTCCCCCTTCTCCTGATCCCCGACCGTCTTCACGTCGACCGTCAGGCAGTACGGCGTGCCCACCTCGTCCTGGCGCCGGTACAGGCGCCCGATGGCCGCCGTGTCGTCGTACACCGTCACCCAGCGCCGGGCGAGGCGCGTGCGGAGCTCCTGGGCCAGCGCCACGATCTCCGGGCGCTTCTTGAGGAGCGGCAGCACGGCGATCTTCAGCGGCGCCAGCTCGCGGTGCAGACGCAGCAGCACGCGCTTCTCGCCCCGCACCTCCTCCTCGCGGTACGCGTCGACGAGGAACGCCAGCACGCTGCGGTCGGCGCCCGCGGACGGCTCGATCACGTACGGCACCACGTGGGTCTTCCGCTCCTCGTCGAAGTACGTCAGCGCCTTGCCGCTCGCCTTGGCGTGCTGCCGCAGGTCGAAGTCGGTGCGGTTGGCGATGCCCTCGAGCTCGCTCCAGCCCATCGGGAAGCGGTACTCGATGTCCGCCGTCCGCTTGGCGTAGTGCGCCAGCTCGTCGGCCGCGTGCTCGCGGAGCCGGAGGTTGTCCGGCCGGATGCCGTAGCGCTGGTACCAGGCGAACCGCTCGGCGATCCACTCCTCGTGGATCGCCTCGTCCGCCGGACGCCCGTCGCGCGTCTCCTGCGGATTCACGAAGTACTCGATCTCCATCTGCTCGAACTCGCGGCTCCGGAAGGTGAAGTTGCCGGGCGTGATCTCGTTGCGGAACGCCTTGCCGATCTGGGCGATCCCGAACGGCAGCTTGAGCCGCATCGCCTGTAGCACGTTCTCGAAGTTGACGAAGATACCCTGCGCGGTCTCCGGTCGGAGATACGCGACGGCCGCGTCCTCCTCCACGGGGCCCATGAACGTCTTGAACATGAGGTTGAACTGGCGCGGCGGCGTCAGCTCGCCCTTGCCGCACTCCGGGCACAGGGTCCGGCGCGCGCCACAGTGCCCGCACGGCTCGCCGGCCGCCACCGTGAAGCGGTTGCCCTTCGTCGCCGGGCAGTAGTGAACCCAGGCCAGGCCCTCGAGCGTGTCGTCGCGGAACCGGCGCTGGCAGGCCTTGCAGTCCACCATGGGATCGGTGAAATGATCGAGATGGCCGCTCGCCTTCCAGACCGCCGGGTGCATCAGGATGGAGGCGTCGAGGCCGACCATGTCGGGCCGGAGGTGGACGTTGTCCCGCCACCACGCGCGCTTGACGTTGTTCTTCAGCTCCACGCCGAGCGGCCCGTAATCCCAGCAGGATCCCGTTCCCCCGTAGATCTCCGACGACTGGAAGATGAAGCCCCGCCGCTTGCAGAGCGAGACCACCACATCCATGTTCATGCGTCCATGCTCCCTCTCCCGGGGGCCCGGCCGAAGGCCGCCACCTGCCGCAGGAAGTGGCCGCTGCGCATCGGCTGGCCGATGAGTCGTGACACGTGGGCGTCGAGCACCGCCCGGAGCTCCGCGTCCGCGCGGCCGAGCGGCATGACCACCGCCTCCTCCCAGCGCGCGGCGCGCAGGCGAGCGAACGCCGCGACGGCGGCGGCCGAGACGGGCACGACGAACCCGGCGCCCGCCCCGCACGGCTCGCAGACGAGCCCCGCCTCGGCGAGGATCGCGCGGGGGAACGGGTAGGCGCGTCCGCACTCGACGCAGCGGTCGAGCCGCGGCCGCTGCCCCAGCACGTCGAGCACCCGCGCGCCGAAGCAGACCGCCACCCGGACCGCGCGCCCCGGAGCGTTCATGGCGCGGAGGCTGCGGACGAGGAGACCGTAGAGCGCGGGCTGGCGATCGCGTTCGCCCGTCAGCCGCCCCACCACCTCGGTGATCCACGCCGCGTGGGCGATCCGATCCAGGTCCTCCCGGAGGGCCGCGAACGGCTCGGTCACGTCGAAATGGTCGATCCGGACGAGCTCGCTCCGTCCCCCGTCGAAGAACACGAGCTGCCCGTGGCCGAAGAGCTCCAGCGAGCCGGCGAACCGCGAGCGGACGCGCCGGGCCGCCCGCGCCACCCCGCGGAGACGACCGTGCTCGCGGGAGAAGAACGTCACGACGCTGTCGCTCTCGCCCAGCGGGAACGTCCCGATGACCACGGCCGCCGATCGTCCGAGGGCCATGTCAGGACGTCAACAGGAAGCCGAACTCCCGGAGCGCGCGCTCGTCCTTGCGCCAGTTGCGACGCACGTCCACCCGCAGGTCGAGGAAGACCTTGATCCCGAAGAACGCCTCGAGCTCCCGGCGGGCCTCGCTGCCGATCCGCTTGAGCATGCTGCCCCCCCGCCCGATCAGGATGCCCCTCTGGGAGGCCTGCTCGACGAAGACCGTGGCGCGCACGTACAGACGCTCGGGGTCCTGGCGCTCCACCAGCTCCTCCACGCGCACCGCCGTGGCGTACGGCACCTCCTGGTGGGTGAAGTGGAAGATCTGCTCCCGGATGACCTCGGCCACCCAGAACGTCTCCGGCTGATCCGTCGTCGTGCCGGGCGGGAAGAACGGCGCGTGCTCGGGCAGCCGGGCCACGACGCACTCCAGCAGCCGGTCGCAGTTGGTGCCATCGGCGGCCGACACCGGGACGATCTCGTCGAACGGCACCACGTGGCGCCACCGCTCGATCACCGGGAGCAGCCGGCTGCGCGGCGCCAGGAGGTCGACCTTGTTCAGCGCGCAGATGCGGGGTCCGGCAAACGCCCTGACCGGCGCCAGCACGGCCGGAGCGGGAACGGCCGCGGTCGCGTCCACCACGAGGCAGACCACGTCCACGTCCTCGACGGCCCGGGCGGCGGTGCGCGCCATGAACTCGCCCAGCCGGCTCCGCCCCTCGTGCAGGCCGGGCGTGTCGACGAACACGATCTGGGCGTCCGGGCGGCCGAGGATGCCGGTGATGCGGTTGCGCGTCGTCTGCGGGCGCGGGGAGACGATCGCGAGCTTCTGCCCGACCAGGCGGTTCAGCAGCGTCGACTTGCCCGCGTTCGGCGGCCCGATGAGCGAGACGAACCCCGCGCGCACGTCAGTTCCCGCCCGCGAGGAGACCGGTCCAGAGGCGCTCGACGCCGACGCGGCCGAGGATGGCCCGCTCGCGACGGTGCATCAGGTCCGCTTCGATCGGGTCACGGTCGTCCCACCCCACGAGATGCAGGGTACCGTGCGTGACCAGCAGATCCAGCTCCAGGGCCACCGGGACCCCCACCCGGCGCGCCTGGCGGCGCGCCGCCTCCACGGACACCACGATCTGCCCGAGGAGGGGCACCGCCGGCTCCGGTCCCTCGAGGGGGAAGGCCAGGACGTCCGTCCGGCGGCCGATGCCACGGAACCGCCGATTCAGTCGCCTGATCTCGGCGTCGTCGACCAGGGCGATCTCCACGCCGCTCCCCGGGCGACCCACCGCGGCCAGCGCCCGCGCCGCCGCACGCCGCACCCGGGATGCCGACACCCGGACGACCCGCTGGCGGTCGTCGATGGCCGCCGGCATTCAGGCGGGCTCGAGGCCCGGTCGATCCTCCGGGGGCGCGGAGTCCGGCGCCGCCGGCTCCCCGCGCAGAGCCAGACGCCCCTCGTGAGCCCCGTAGGCGCGCACGATGGCCGACACGAGCCGGTGGCGGACGACGTCCTGGTCGTCGAAGTAGACGAAGGCGACCCCGGGAACGTCCCGCAGCACCGCCTGGACCTCGATCAGGCCGGAGTGACGCGACGCCGGCAGGTCCACCTGCGTGATGTCCCCGGTGACGACCATCTTGGAGTTGAAGCCCAGGCGGGTCAGGAACATCTTCATCTGCTCCGTCGTGCTGTTCTGGGCCTCGTCGAGGATGATGAACGCGTCGTTGAGGGTGCGCCCCCGCATGTAGGCGAGCGGGGCGATCTCGATCGCCCCCTTCTCCATCAGCGACGCGACCTTCTCGGCCTCCAGCATGTCGTACAGGGCGTCGTACAGCGGGCGGAGGTAGGGGTGGACCTTCTCGTAGAGGTCGCCGGGAAGGAACCCGAGGCGCTCGCCGGCCTCGACCGCGGGGCGGGTGAGCACGATGCGGGTCACCTCGCGCTTCATGAGGGCGGCCACCGCCGCCGCGACGGCCAGGAACGACTTGCCGGTGCCGGCCGGCCCGATGCCGAAGACCATGTCGTGGCCCCGGATGGCGTCGATGTATCGCTTCTGGTTGCGCGTCCGGGGCGTGACCCACCGTTTCCGCGAGGGCACCGGGATGGCGTCGGCGAACACGGCCTTGAGGTCGGCGTCCGCGTCGTCCCCGATCATCCGGATGGCGGCCCGCACCTCGCCCCCGCGGAGCGGCTGACCGGACCGCACCAGATCCGCCAGCTGGATCAGGGCCCGCTCGGCGCGGCGGACCTGCTCCTCGTCGCCGCGGAGCGTGACGTCGTGGCCGCGGGCGACGATGCGGACGTCGAACTGGGACTCGAGGCTCCGGAGGTGGTCGTCGTTGCGGCCGAGCAGGTCGGCGAGGTCGACGTCGGAGGCGATCGTGAGCCGGCGCGTGATGGTGGTCGCTTCACTCAACGGCTATCGTTCCCCGGTCCAGTTTACCACGCCGATCTCACCCGCCCGGCGGCCGCGCCCGGTCGCGGCCCGGCGCCGGCGGCTCGCGCAGATCCAGCGCGATGTGCAGCTCGCGCAGCCGCTCGGGCGGCACGGGAGAGGGCGCCTGCATCATGAGGTCCTGCGCCTGCTGGTTCATCGGGAAGGTGATGACCTCCCGGATGTTCCCCTCGCCGGCCAGGAGCATGACGATCCGGTCGATTCCCGGCGCCGACCCCCCGTGGGGCGGGGCGCCGAACCGGAAGGCGTTGAGCATGCCGCCGAACCGGGCCTCGACCTCCTCCGCGCTGTAGCCCGCGATGGCGAAGGCCTTGTACATGATGTCGGGCCGGTGGTTCCGGATGGCGCCGCTCGAGAGCTCGACGCCGTTGCAGACGATGTCGTACTGGTAGGCCTTGATGGTGAGGGGATCCTCCGTCTCGAGCGCCTCCAGGCCGCCCTGGGGCATCGAGAACGGGTTGTGGCTGAACTCGATGCGCCCCGTCTCCTCGTTCCGCTCGTACATCGGGAAATCCGTGATCCAGCAGAAGCGGAAGGCGTCCTTCTCGACGAGGCCCAGGTCCTCCCCGATCCGCAGGCGCGCCCGGCCGGCCAGGCGGTCCACCGCCGGCCGCGCGTCACAGGCGAAGAACACGGCGTCCCCGTCGCCCGCCCCCGTCGCCGCCCGGAGCGTGGCCAGCCGCTCGGGCTCGAGGAACCGCGCGAGCGGGCCGCGGGCCGCGCCCTCGGCCAGGGCGATCCACCCGAGCCCGGGCGCGCCCTGCTCGCGGGCCCACTGGTTCAGCCGATCGAAGAAGCTGCGGGGCTGACGGGCGGCGTGCAGAGCCCGGATCGCCCGGACGACGGCGCGGCCGCCCGCGATCGCGTCCGCGAAGACGGCGAAGCCGGAGCCCCGGAACACGTCGGTGACGTCGACGATGACGAGCGGGTTCCGGAGATCGGGCTTGTCGGTGCCGTAGCTCAGGAGCGCGGCCTCGTACGGAATCCGCGGAAACGGGGCCGGCGTGACCGCGCTCTCCGGGCGGAACTCCTCGAACAGGCCCTGCAGCACCGGCTCGAGCGCGGCGAAGACGTCGTCCTGCGTCACGAACGACATCTCCAGATCGAGCTGGTAGAACTCTCCCGGCGAGCGGTCGGCCCGGCCGTCCTCGTCGCGGAAGCACGGTGCGATCTGGAAGTACCGGTCGAAGCCGGCGACCATGAGCAGCTGCTTGAACTGCTGGGGCGCCTGCGGCAGGGCGTAGAACTTGCCGGGGTGCAGCCGGCTCGGCACCAGGTAGTCGCGCGCCCCCTCCGGCGACGAGGACGTCAGGATCGGCGTCTGGAACTCCATGAACCCCGCCGCGATCATCCGGCGGCGGATGCTGGCGATCACGCGGCTGCGCAGCAGGATGTTGCGGTGCACCGTCTCCCGCCGGAGATCCAGGAAGCGATAGCGCAGCCGCGTCTCCTCGGGATACTCGACGTCGCTGTTGACCTGGATCGGCAGCGGGTCGGCGGCGGACAGGACCTCCAGCCCGTCGGTGGCCAGCTCCACCTCTCCGGTCGGCAGCCGCGGGTTCACGGCCCCCGGCGCCCGCGCCACGACCCGCCCGCTGACGGCGACGACGCTCTCCAGCCGCAGCTCGGCCGCCCGCGCGAAGTGCGGGGAGCCCGCGTCGAGCACGCACTGGGTGACGCCGTCGTTGTCGCGGAGGTCGATGAAGAGGAGCTGGCCGTGATCCCGCTTGCGGTGCACCCAGCCCGCGAGCCGCGCGACGCCGCCCACGTGCGACGGGCGCAGCTCGCCGCAGGTGTGCGTGCGATAGCTCGTGGCCATGCTCACGGCTGGCCCCGCAGCGCGGCGAGCTCGTCGGGGAGCTTGTCGAGCGGCACCCCGCGCTGCTGCCCGGTCGTCATGCTGCGCACGGTGGCCTCGCCCCGCGTCAGCTCCTCGTCCCCGACGATGACGGCGTGCCCGATGCCGAGCTTGTTGGCGCGCTCGAGCTCCGCGCGCAGCCGGCGCGCACCGTAGCCGAGGTCCACCGCCACGCCCCGTGACCGGGCCGCCTCCGCCAGCGGCAACAGGCGCGTCAGGGCGGCCTCGCCGAGGGGGATCAGGAGCGCGACCGGCCGCGCCGCCTCGACCGCCTGCTGCCGCCCGAGCAGCAGGACGACCCGCTCCAGCCCGATCGCGAACCCGTTGCCCGCCTCCGGGGGCCCGCCCAGGTGCTCGATCAGCCCGTCGTACCGGCCGCCGCCCGCCACCGCGTTCTGGGCCCCGAGGTCCGTCGTGGTGAGCTCGAACGTCGTCCGCACGTAATAGTCGAGCCCGCGCACGAGGCGCGGGTTGACGACGTACGACAGCCCGGACGCGTCGAGATACCGTTGCACCCGGGCGAAGTGCTCGGCGCACGGGGCGCACAGCGCGTCCCGGATGGCGGGCGCCGTGTCGAGGAGCGGCCGGCACGCGGGGTTCTTGCAGTCGAGCACGCGGAGCGGATTGCGGTCGATGCGTCCCCGGCACTCCTCGCACAGCTCGCCGGCGCGCGCCCGGAGCCAGGCGGCCAGGCGCTCCCGGTAGGCCGGCCGGCAGGCGGCGTCGCCGATGGAGTTCACCTCCAGCTGCAGGCGATCGGCCAGCCGCAGCGCCCGGAACAGCTCCACGAGCATCATCATCAGCTCGGCATCGACCGCCGGGTGCTCCTCGCCGAGGGCCTCCACGTCGAGCTGATGGAACTGCCGGTACCGGCCGGCCTGGGGCCGCTCGTAGCGGAACATCGGGCCCATGGTGTACAGCCGGACCGGCTTCGGCTGCACGTGCAGCCCGTGCTCGATGTACGCCCGGAGCAGCGACGCCGTCGCCTCCGGCCGCAGGGTCAGCGAGTCCCCGGCGCGGTCCTCGAACGTGTACATCTCCTTCTGCACGATGTCCGTCACCTCGCCGATTCCGCGCGCGAAGAGCTCCGTGCGCTCGAAGATCGGCAGCCGGATCTCGCGGTAGCCGTGCGTCTCGAGGACCTGGCGCGCCGTCGCCTCCACGTGTTGCCACGCCGCCGCCTCGGCGGGCAGGATGTCGTGCACGCCCCGGACGGCCTTGATCACGACCGCCCCCCCGCGCGGAGTGCCCGGACGGCCGGCGCCGTCACGAGGACACGTCGGGGAGTCGGGAGCGGAAGGGCGCTGGCCGGGTGCATCATGGGGGCGCGAGCGGGGCGGCGCCGGCGCGGCGCCTCTGCCGTCACTCCGGGATCGTCATGATGATCTGGGTGTCGCCGGAGGACGTCAGCAGGCCATAGTACCGGGCCACCGCGGCGACGAGCGACGGCCCGCCGTCGCGGGGGATCGCGCCGAGCGCGGTGATGGTGCCCTCGAAGCCGGAGTTGACGGACTGGAAACGGTAGCCGGCCGGGCCCTTGTAGACGACCGCCAGGCGTCCCGGCACCTGGTTCTGCGGGACGACGATCTCCTCCAGCCCGTCGCCGTCGAGGTCCACCGCGACCGGCAGCGGCTCGGAGGCGTAGATGTAGGAGCGGCCGCCGCGCTCGATCTGGGTCTGCACCTCCAGCTTCACGATGCCGCCGCCCACCGGGCTCGACGACCGCCAGACGTCCTCTCCGTCGACGGTCACCCGCAGCCGGCTGTGCTGGTCGATGTACGCGAGCGCCCGCAGGTCCTTGGCCACGGTCGCATAGGTCGCGCCCGTGGCGCGGAAGCTGTCCGGGACGCGCACCCGGCCCTCAGGGACGAGCGACCCGTCCCTCAGGACCTGTCGGTCCGCCTGCCCGGTCTTGAAGAAGCCGTTCTGGGCGAACTCCTCGCTCCAGAGAACCTTCCTCACGCCGGCGCCCGTCGGATCGACCGCGAACAGGATCTGGGGGACATTCCGGATCAGGACCTCGGCCCGGCCCTCCCTGGTGCCGAGGATCATCGAGCTCATCAGGATGCTCGGATGTGGATGGTAGCGGTTGACGACCACCTCCAGCCGGCCGTCGTCGTCGACGTCCGCCAGCTGCAGGCCGAAGACCGTGGCCCGGGTGTCGAGCATCCCCGCCTGCCACGTCCACTCCGGCTCCAGAGCGTAGTCCACCACCTTGTAGAGGAACACCTTCTCGCCGTCGCTGAGGGCCAGACGGGGCACCTGGTCGGCCGGGGGCACGGCGACATCCATCGCCGTCACCACGAACGGGAACTTCGCGACCTCCTTGAGCGGGATGGAGCCCTCGCCGGTCGAGTAGGCGCCGGAATCCATGTCCCCGGAGAGGAGCCGGGCCAGCAGGGACCGCTGCGGCACCGCGGTCTGGTTTGAGCGTCCCTGGCCCGAGCCCGAGTACTCTCCCCGGCGAGCCACCCTCGCGGTGGACGGCACGAACATCGCGGTCGACAGGAGGCGCGTCCCGGCCGGCAGGGTGAACAGGCGGACGTCCATGTAGGGCTTCCGCTGCACCGAGGTGAGCCGCGCCACGAGGAGATGCTCGATCTTGTAGCGCGCGGCCAGCTCGGCCAGTCCCTTGCCCTCGAGCAGGTCGTCGCGCGACATGCCCTGCTGCCCGAGCGCGACCGCGATCGCGTCGCCCATGGCCACCTGGAACCGGCCGCTCCGGCTCAGGGCCTCGACCAGCTCCTGGACGGCCGCCTCGGCCACCGCGTCCTTGACGCCGTCGACGAGCGGCAGCACCGTGAGCCGGATGCGCCCGGCCGAGATGCGGGCCCGATCGCCCGGACGGACCTCGGCCCCCTCGGTGACCCGGGCGATGGCGTACGCCTCGAAGACCTGCTCGACGAGCGCGCGCCCCACCGCTTGCTCCGTCCGGCCCAGCACCTGGCCGGTCCGCGGGTGCCGCAGCTCCCGGCCTTCCCGGTACAGCGCCAGCTCGATCCCCTGCACGAGACCGTCCTTGCGCCCCAGCGCCAGGGTGACGCTCTGGCCCTGCACCTCGATGACGTCACCGTCGAGCTTCGGAAAGAGGGAGGCGACCTGGTCGGCGAGCGCCGCGATGGAGGCCGTGGTGCTTCCCGGTGCGGGCGCCGGAGCGGCCGGCGGTGAGCCCTGGGCGGCCGCCGCCACGGCGGCGAGCAGGCTGAGACCGAGGGTGAGCGCGCGGACCGCGCGAGCGCCGGTCCGGCGGGCCACAATCATGTGCCGAGGCTAGCCCACGACCCCGGGAGAGTCAAGAAACGCGCCTCCCTGGCACACCGCAGAAAAGAAAGCGGGGCATGAGGTTTTGCCTCATGCCCCGCTCCACTACCGAGACCGGTCTTGGCCTAGAACGACAGCCGCACGCGCGCGGCGGCGGTCCAGCCGTTCTCCGCGTCACCCGTCGGAGTGTTGAGGGCGTCGCCTGCGAAGAAGTAGGCGCCGACCAGGTCGAACGCCGTGTTCGCCGCGAAGCGATACGTCAGGCCGAGGTTCGGCTCCCATCCGATGAACCGGTCGTCACCACCATCGACCGGCGCGTTGCGGATACCACCGGTGATCCCAGTGTCCGTGTCGACCTTCTCGTCGGTCCAGAACGCGCTCACGATGCCCCAGAACGCCAGCTTCGGCGTCAGGCTGTACGTGGCCCGGAGACCGCCGCCGAGCCGACCGTACCGGTCGTAGCCGATGTTGGTCGACATCCCGTTCAGGGTGCCGCCGCCACCGTTGAAGTAGTCCACGCCGAGGGCGAAGACCTGCGCCCAGCCGGCGTAGTAGCCGGTGTCGAGGTCGAGCGGCTCGAAGTAGTTGATCTCGTCCGTCAGGTCGTCGGTCGCGTCGTTACCGGGCGACCAGATGAAGCGCGCCTCCAGGAGGAGCGGTCCGGCGCGCCAGCCGCCCTGGATGTCGAGCAGCCAGGCCGAGATGTCGGCCTCCTGGCTGACGCCCAGCGCGTCCACCATGTTCCGGTTACCGAACTGGTACATGAACGTCGGGTCCAGCGAGAACGGCCCGGAGCGCCACCGCATGTCGATACCGACGGTGTGCCGGTCCTCCTGCGTCACGGATGTGTTCATGTTGCCGGTGAGCAGCCCGGCGTCGCGGACGTTGCGCTGCGCCGAAGAGCTCGTGTCGCCATCAGCGTGGAAGTACGAGTACAGCGGTTTGATGTCCAGGCCCTTGAAGATCGTGATCTCCGGGCTGACGATCACCGCCCAATCCTCGCCAGCCGTGGCGAGGACCTCCTCCTCGACCTGGACGTAGGCGAGGTTCATCTTGAAGTTAGGCGCGAACGTCGTGACCGTCGACAGGCCGGCGAAGTCGCCGTTGGCGTACGTCGGCTTGAAGTTGGCCAGCGTCCCGAACGGCTGGCCGCCGGCGCGGGCCCGGGTCGGGACCGGGATGAACGGCATGAGGCTGTCCTTGCCGGTCAGGTCGAACTCGGTGTAGATCCACTTGACCTCGACGGCGCCCGCGACGTCGGTGTTCAGGTCGAGGCCGCTGCCGAAGCTGCCGCTCTTACAGCCGGCGACGCAGTCGCCGTAGGTGAAGTCCATCTCGAGACCGAGCACGGCCTTGGTCCGCCCGACCTCGAATTCGAAGTCCGGACGGAAGCGAGTCCGCGCGTACCACTCGTCGTCGCCCCTGTTGCTGAAGTTTCCGTCGTAGATGTTCTTGCCTGTCGACGTGATCTGGTCGAACAGGCCGGTGATGGTCACCTTCGGGGCCGGCGCCTGGGCGAGAGCCGCCGGCGCGAGGATCCCGAGGATGGCCAGCACCGAGACGACTGCCAGAAGCGTCCGTCTCATCGAGTGCCTCCTCAGTTCGTGGTGCGTTTGGTCGAGCCCTCAGCGCAATCCGACATCACCAACAGAAGCCAGAACCGACACTACGGACCATGGACAGCCGCGAGAGTTTTACCGCACCCCCTTCCCGGGGGTCAAGAAATTCGGCGGGCTCCAGGCCTCAGCCCCCCTCCCCCAGGGCCCGGAGCCGCTCCATCGCCGCCCGACCGAACGCCGACTCGGGCCCGAGCTCTTTCGCCTTCAAGAACGCCGACTTGGCTTCCTCCTTGCGCTCCGTCGCGGTCAGCACCAGGCCCAAGTTGTAGTAGGCGGCCTGGAGCTTGGGCTCCAGGCGTAGCGCGAAGCGGAGCGAGCTCTCGGCCTCCGGGTAGCGCTTGAGGTGGTAGAGCGCCAGCCCGAGGTTCTGGTGGGCGAGCTCGGGCACGGTCAGCCGCGGGAGCGTCAACGCCTGCCTGTAGGTCGCGGCCGCCTCCTCCCACTGGCCCGTCTCCGCCAGCGCCGTCCCCAGGTGGAAGCGGGCGTCGGCGAACTGCGGGTCCAGCTCCACCGCCTTCCGGAGATGCTCGACCGCCAGGTCCGGACGGCCGAGATCGAGCAGCAGGAGCCCGAGCGTGTCACGGTAGAGCGGCTCCCCGGGATCGATGGCGACCGCCTCCTTGATCGCGGCGAGCGCCGCTCCGGCCTGCTTGTCGTGGAGGTGGCCGACGCCGCGCTCGTACGCGGCGCGCGCCTGCAGGCGCTGAGACTCCGTCACCTCGCCGGTGGTGGCGCAGCCGGCGGCGACGATGACAGCGAGAGCGATCCAGACCGCGTGTCGTGTTGACACCCTCACCTCCCAGATGTAGCCTCGATGTCGTGCCGACCTACGAGTACGAGTGCAGCGCCTGCCGCCGGGTCTTCGAGGTTCGCCAGCGCATCTCCGAGCCGCCCCTGACGTCCTGCGACGCCTGTGGAGGGTCGGTGCGCCGCCTCATCTCCCCGGCACCGTTCATCCTGAAGGGGGACGGCTGGTACGTCACCGACTATCCCTCGGAGGCTCGCAAGAAGGGGATGGAGGCGGACAAGCCGGCCGCCAAGCCCTCGACGTCCGAGAAGAGCGGGGACTCGGGAAGCAGCGCCAGCACGTCTACACCGGCCGCCTCGAGCGCCCCTTCGTCGTCCACGTCGTCCGGCTGACGACGACCGCCGTGCCGCGGTCGGCGCGCAGCCGCGTGGCCGCGCTCCCCTCCCGCACCGCGATCTCGAGCCGCCCACCCGAGCCCACGAGCGCCCCGATCTCCCCCGGCTCGAGCTCCGCATAGGTGCCGACCAGCGGGACGGTGCGACCCCCGACCCGGATGACGAGCCCCTCCGCCGCGTCGCCCAGCGTGGCAGCATGGATCGAGGTGATCAGGTTGCCGAACCGGTCGGTGTGGACCACCGCCCCGGCGACGGTACCCGCCACCTCCCGCACCTCCGGCCAGGCCAGCCGCACCGGATCGTTGACCGGGTCGCCGAGCCGCCGGGGCTCGAGCCCGAGCGCGACGTGCGCCGCCGCCGGGGCGAAGACGTCCCGGCCGTGGAAGGTCCGGCTCACGGCCGGCAGGCGGTAGTCGGGCGCCGTCAGCTCGAAGGCCCGCCACGCCACGCCCTCGAGGAACGGCGTGAACAGGCCGTTGTCGGGACCGACGAAGACCTGCCCCACCGCCTCCAGGGCCAGGGCGCGCCGGTCCGTTCCGACCCCGGGGTCGACGACGGCCAGATGGACCGTGCCGGGCGGGAAGGCCCGCGCGACCGCCTCCACCGCGAGCGCCGCCTCGGCCACGTCGTGGCGGGCGACCTCGTGGGTCACGTCGACCAGGTGGAGCGGCCGCCCGGCGGCGCCGGCGATGGCGAGCATCACGCCCTTCATCTCGGCGACGTAGGCGTCGCGCAGCCCGAAGTCCGTCGTCAGCGTGACGATGCCGGCCACGAGCGTGAGGCGAAGGCCGCGGTCAGCGGTCGCGCTCCACCACGAAGTCCGCCACGAGCGCGAGGGTCTCGCGCTCCTCGGAGGGGGGAAAGACGTCCAGGTCCTGCTTGGCGGCGGTCGCGCAGGCCAGCGCCCGTGCCCGCGCGTACTCCACCCCGTCGTGCGCGAGCACGAGCTGCCTGATCTCCTCGATCTCGGCCTGGTCCAGCGCCCGCCGGTGGAGCATCGCGCGCACCCGCTCGCCGACGGCGGACGGCACGCGCTCGAGCATGGCGATGAGCGGGAGGGTGCGCTTGCCCTCGCGCAGGTCGGCGCCGATCGCCTTGCCGAGCCGGTCCTGGTCCGCGACGAAGTCGAGGGCGTCGTCGGAGATCTGGAAGGCCACGCCGATGTCCAGGCCGTACCGGGTGAGCGCCTCCGTCGGCGCGGGCGGCAGGCCGCCGAGGAGGGCGCCGATGCGGCAGCACGCCGAGATGAACGAGGCGGTCTTCTGGCTGATGATCCGCATGTAGTCGGCCTCGGTCGTCGACCCGCTCCGCTTGAGCTGGAGCTGGAAGACCTCGGCCTCCGTCATCGAGACCGTGGACCGGGCCAGGGCGTCCATGACGGACCGGTCGTTGTCCCGGACCAGCATCGCGAACGACTTGGAGTAGAGATGGTCGCCGACGAGCACGGAGGCGTCGTCGCCCCACCGGGCGTTGGCCGAGGGGCGGCCGCGCCGCAGCGGCGCCTGATCGACGACGTCGTCGTGGATCAGGGTCGCGGTGTGGAGCATCTCGACGACGCAGGCCAGGCGCACGGCGCGCGGACCCCGGTACTCGGCGAGCCGGGCGGCGAGGAGGAGGAGGATGGGCCGCAACCGCTTGCCGCCGGCCTCGGCGATGTAGCCCCCCATCTCCTGGATGAGCGGGACGGGCGACGCCAGCTCGCGCCGGATCTCGGCCTCCACCGCCGCCAGGTCCTCGCCCACGAGCGCGGCCACGCGCTCCTTGAGGACCCGCTCGAGGGTCGGCGTCCCCACGCGACCGGCGCTACTTCAGCACGACGCGGTCGCGGACCTGGACCTGCGCGCCGGGGGCGACGCTCTCGACCTCGGCCACCGAGAACTTGTCGCGCGTCTCCACGACCCGGGCCGTGGCGACCTCCTCGTCGAGCTCGCCCAGGACCTCGCCCGTGACGGGGTGCACGATCGGGATGCGGTCGCGCCGGAGGCTGAGGATGGCGCCCGGCTTCACCCCGTCGGCGGCGGTCAGGTCCACGACGATCCGGGTCGTGTCCACGTACACCACGAACCCTCGCGTGACGGGCTCCGGCGCGGAGGCCGCGGTGACGGCCGCCGTCCGCGGGGAGGTGCCGGCCGTGGGCGCATCGCTCACCGCGGGCCGCGAACCGTCCGCCGTCTGATAGGGCGTCCCCTGCCGCGGGCTGATCTTGCCGCCGCCCGGCGGCGGGCCGTACTTGGCGACGATCTCCGGCGGGGCGATGATCGCGCTCTTGCCGCGGATGAGTGTGGTCAGCGTCGTCGGGACCTTGTCCTCCTCGACCCACACGTACTCGGGCTCGCTCGCCACGTCACCGAAGCGCGGATTCTTGATGAGGAGCCAGCGCGCCTCGGCGGACCGGAGATTGATGGTCGGCTCGCCCACGGTCTGGACACCCAGGACACGCTTGACGGTGTTGCACCCGGTCACGAGGACGGCCGCGAGCAGCAGCCAGAGGACGCACGCCCTCTTCATGCGCCGCCTACCATAACACATCAGTCCTCGGGCCGCGGCTCCCAGGGGAATCGCTGCTCCTCGAGCTCGCTCGACGGCACGACCGGCAACCGGCGCGAGAAGATGGCGGCCCCGGTGACGGCGGAGACGTAGGTGACGTCCAGGTAGGTGACGCCACGCCGCTCGATCAGGATCGGCACCACCCAGCCGACCACGTCCAGGTTCCGGGCCGCGCGGACGGCCCGGTCGGGCCGGGCCAGGACCTCCTCGACCCGCACGCTGCCGCTGGCGAACGCGTCGACGACGGCCAGCGGGTCCACGACCTGGAAGCGCTTCGTCTCCCGGAGCCCGGCGGCGAGCATGAACGGCACCCGGCGCAGATCGTGGTCCTGGGTGGTCAGGTCGAGCATCGGCGTCACCGCGACCCGCAGCCGCGCGCGCGTGATCCGCGCCCCGTCCCCCACCCGCGGCGGGGGCGCGTCCTCGCGCGGCAGGAAGACCGCCGTCGAGAAGCGCTCGTGGACGCGGCGCACCTGGGCGTAGCCGAGGACGTCCTCGTACCGGCCGAGGACCCGGCCCGTCAGCGGGTGGGCGAACGTCTCGCCCTTGCGGAAGATCGTGTACTCCTGGCCGACCTGCGCGCCCTGCCCGGCGTGGAGGTCCAGGAAGATCTCGTCGCCGTCGATGGCGACGACCAGACCCTCTATCGGCTCGAAGATCTTCAGCAGGTCGTCGCTCATCAGGGCGAAGGTGGCGCCGACCCGGTCGGCGAGGGCGGCGGCCGCCGGCGAGACGGGGACGGCGAGCAGGACCGCGACGAGGGCGAGCGCCGCGAGCCGCCGCGTCACACCGCCACCGCGGGACGGTGCACGCCGAAGACCGCGCGGAACCGGTCGCAGATCTCCCCGAGGGTGACGGACGCCTCGACGGCATCGACCATCAGCGGGAGCAGGTTGGCGTCGCCGCGCGCCCCGCGCTCCAGCGCGTCCAGGGCGCGCGCGGCGCGGTCGGCGTCGCGCGCACGGCGCAGCCGCGCGACGCGTCCGCCGAGCGCCTCCCCGACCCCCGGATCGACCTGGAACAGGCCGGGCGGAGGCGGCTCCTCGGTGACGAACTCGTTGACGCCCACGACGATGCGCGCGCGGTCCTCGACCTCTCGCTGCCACCGGTACGCCGCGTCCTGGATCTCGCGCTGCATGAAGCCGATGGCCGCCACGGCGCCCCCCATCTCGTCGATGGTCCGGATGTAGGCCGACGCCTCCTCCTCGATCTCGCGCGTGAGCCGCTCGATCGCATAGGCGCCGCCGAGGGGGTCGACGACGTCGGCCACCCCCGACTCGTGGGCCAGGATCTGCTGGGTGCGCAGCGCGATGCGGACGGAGGTCTCGGACGGCAGCGCGAGCGCCTCGTCCATCGAGTTCGTGTGGAGGGACTGGCAACCGCCGAGGACGGCGGCCAGCGCCTGCACGGTGACCCGGACGATGTTGTTCTCGGGCTGCTGCGCCGTCAGCATGCTGCCCGCCGTCTGCGCGTGGAACCGCAGCATCTGGGCGCGCGGGTCCGTCGCGCCGAAGCGCTCGACCATGATCCGGGCCCACAGGCGACGGGCGGCCCGGAACTTGGCGATCTCCTCCAGCAGGTGGTTGTGGGCGTTGAAGAAGAAGGACAGCTGGGGGGCGAACGCGTCGACGGCGAGGCCGGCGCGGCGCGCCGCCTCGACGTAGGCGACGCCGTTGGCGAGCGTGAACGCCACCTCCTGCACGGCGGTGCAGCCGGCCTCCCGCATGTGGTAGCCGGAGATCGAGATCGTGTTCCACCGCGGGACCTCGTCGCGACAGTAGGCGAAGAGATCGGTCACGAGCCGCATGGACGGCTCCGGGGGGAAGATGTAGGTCCCGCGCGCGATGTACTCCTTGAGGATGTCGTTCTGGGTGGTGCCGGAGAGCCGGGCCGGCGCCACTCCCTGGCGCCGCCCCACCGCGACGTACAGGGCGAGCAGGATGGCGGCGGTGGCATTGATGGTCATCGAGGTCGAGACGCGGTCGAGCGGAATGCCCTCGAAGAGATCGGCCATGTCCTCGATCGTGTCGATCGGGACGCCGGTGCGCCCGACCTCTCCCTCGCAGAGGGGATCGTCCGAGTCGCGACCGAGCTGGGTCGGCAGGTCGAAGGCCATCGAGAGGCCGGTCGAGCCGTGCTCGAGGAGGTAGCGGTAGCGGCCGTTCGTGTCCTCGGGCGAGCTGAACCCCGCGTACTGGCGCATCGTCCAGAGGCGCTCGCGGTACATGCCCTCGTGGATCCCGCGCGTGAAGGGATAGGAGCCGGGCTCGCCGAGCCGCTCCTCCAGGCCCGGGGCCACGTCGTCCTCGTCGTAGAGCGGCTGGATCTCGATCCCGGAATCGGTGAACCGGCGCTCGTCGCCGGGCCCGGTCACCGGCGCGATGTAGCGGTGCGCCTCCGGGTCGTAGCCGCCGGCCTCGGCGTCGCTCGTCGCGGTCGTCTTCTCGTCGCTCATTGACGTGAGGATATGTCTCCTACGATCATCGGATGCGCGTCGCGATCGCGACTTGCGCCTCGATGCCGCCCGAGTTCACCGACGACGAGCGGCTTGCGGACGCCCTGGCCGGCCTGGGCGCCGACGCCGCGCGCGTCCCGTGGGACGACCCGGCCGCGCAGTGGAGCTCGTTCGACGCCATCGTGATCCGCTCGACCTGGGACTACGCGCAGCGCCGGGAGGAGTTCGTGGCCTGGGCCGAGTCCGTCGGTTCGCGCCTCCACAACGCCCCGGAGATCATCCGCTGGAACACCGACAAGCACTACCTCGGCGAGCTCGAGGCGGCAGGCCTGCCGGTCGTGCACACCGACTACATCGCCCCGGGCGACCCGGCCCCCGAGCTGGACGGCGAGGTGGTCGTGAAGCCGACGGTGTCGGCGGGCGCCAAGGACTCGGGGCGCTTCAGCGAGCGGACGCACGCCGACGCGCGTGCGCTGATCGACCGCGTTCATCGCAGCGGCAGGACCGCGATGGTCCAGCCTTACCTGGCGTCGGTCGACACCACCGGCGAGACGGCGATCGTCTGTCTCGACGGCGAGCCGAGCCACGTCCTGCGCAAGGCCGCGGTGCTGCGCCCCGACGAGGTCGCGCCGGTGCGCGACGACGCGGTGGGCGCGGCGGAGGTCATGTACGACCCGGACCTCGTCGTCGCGGGAGAGGCGCGCCAGGAGGAGCTCGACC
>JAICGY010000022.1 GCA_025922915.1 Candidatus Methylomirabilota bacterium
GCCTTCGCCACGCTGGCCGTCGGCCCCTTCCTCGGCGTCGTCGCCATGGCCCGGCTGCGCGCGGTACCGGAGTCCGCGCGCCTGGCCGGCGGCCGGCGCTAGGGTGGGTCGGCGTGACGAGCAACGAGCACCGCCCCGGCGCTTGCGAGCGTCGGGAGGCATCGGGGGCGTTTGGAGATGCTATGCAGGGCGGCCCGCGCTATCTACGGTCTCCGTGTGCTCAGACCGGAAGCGGCGTGCCGCGCTGGAACTCGGCGAGACGCACGGGGCTGACCGCAGACCACGGATGGAGACAGCCCGGCCGCGCAGTATTTGCCTGACGGCCTGCGCAACCGCCGGCACGCCGGGGCGCTGGGGGCTCACGCCGACGCCCTACGCGAGCGCCGCCCTCCGCCACGACCCGTCATCATCACCGACCCATGGTCACGAGGCGGACCCAGCGCGGAGACTTGCCACAGGGGGCCCTCATAGAAGGCCCGCGTGTGACTAAACGCGCAGCGGCGCGGGGAGGAGGCGGGCGAGGAACGGAGCGCCCTGGGCCGTGAGCCATTCCCGCATGGAGGCGTAGCCGAAGCGCAGGGCGGCACGGCTGGCCTCGAAGCCCATCGAGGGGCCGAAGAGGGCGGCGGCGGAGCGGGGCGGCTGGAGCACGAAGAACCGCGTGCCTGGAAACCGCGCGGCCAGCGTGGCCAGGCCGAGCGTCAGCAGGTTCTGGCTGTAGATGCGCCCCGCCTGCTCGAGGATCGTGTACACTCCGCGCGCGCCCAGGGTCAGGCCGTCGGTGACGACGGTGGGCACCAGAGGGTTCACCACGAACACGACGTCGGCGCCGGCCTCGGCCGCGAGGTCGGCGTGGCCGCAGAAGCCGACACCGCCGTCGACGTAGTCGCGCCCGCCGATCCGGTACGGGTCGAAGAAGCCAGGGATCGCCGAGGAGGCGGCCACCGCCTCGCTGATCGGCACGTCGCGCAGCGCCCCGGCCCCGAACACCACGCGCTCGGCGGTGTCCAGGTCGACGGCCGGCACGAGCAGCGTCCGCGAGAGCTCGCCGAAGGCGTTGGGGTGGCCGCGGGAGGCGAGCCCGACGCGCATGAAGCGCTCGAGCGAGGCGAGCGAGAAGAACCCGGCCGGCAGCTCACGCTCGGCCCGGGCCAGGACGTCGGGAATGCACATGCCGCCCCGGAGCGAGTGCTTGCCCAGCACCCACACGAGGCGGCCGAAGCGCGACCATGCCCGCCGCCAGGCGTCGACCGCGAACAGGGTTCCCCGACGGAAGTTGAGGGGGTCGTCCAGGTCCTGATCGAGGACGCGGTAGATGTCGGCGGCCGGGATGCCGCTGGCCACGAGGGCGGCGACGACCGAGCCGGCGCTGCAGCCGACGTACACGTCGAAGGCGCAGGGGCCGCCCAGGCGCTCCTCGAGGGCGGCGAGCGCGCCGACCTCGTACATGCCGCCGATGATGCCGCCCCCCGCCAGGGCCAGGGCGTAGCGCGGGTGCCGGGCTGGCCGGCTCCAGAGACCGCGTGCCCTGTCGACGAGACGCATCATGTTCATGGACGAGCAAGTCCTCTGCCACAGTTGAGACGTGCGCAAGCCGGCGTCGATTCGGCCTGCCCCAGAGCAACTTGTTTCCGGTCCGTGGAGTTTCTGTCCACCGCGCGTGCCAGACCGGCGGAGTTCCCGCCTGCGCTACCATGAGAGCGTGAGCGACGACCTGGCGGTCCCGGGCGGGGCCGCATCCCGGGCCCGAGGTCTCCTCCGGCGATGGGTGGGCGGCTTCCGCCCCGCCTACCTGCCCGTGCTCCTGACCTATTTCGCCTACGGTGCGAGCACGATCATCGCGGTCGCGATGGTCTTCTTCGAGAAGCAGGCCCTGGGCCTGACCCCCGCGGAGGCGGCGGCGATCGCCTTCTGGCTGGGCCTGCCCTGGTCGATGAAGATGGTCGTGGGCGTGGCCTCCGACGTGCTGCCGATTCTCGGCAGCCGTCGCGTGGCCTACCTCCTGCTGGGCGTGGCGTGCTCCCTCGGGGGCTTCGCCGCGCTCGCCACGGTGGTCGAGACCAAGGCCGCCTACCTGATCGCATCGCTCCTCTACACCGTCGGCTTCATGGTCCAGGACGTGGTCGCCGACGCACTGAGCGTGGAGATCGCCGAGACCGACGAGGAGCTCGGCCAGATCCAGACCCTCGGCCGGATGGCGCTCCTCCTCGGCACCATCAGCGTCGGCTATCTCTCGGGCTGGCTGGCCGGCACCATCGGGCCCCGTGGCACGTTCGGCGTCGCCCTCGTCCTGCCCGCCCTGGTGGCCCTCAGCGTGCCGCTGATCCGGGTCTCGCCCGCGCGCGCCGGGGCCGCGCTGCGCGCCCGCGCCGAGGACGGGCCGCTCGGCGGCGGCAAGGCCCGCCTCGTGATGCTCGTCGGCCTGGGCTACGCCGCGCTCGGGATCCTCCTCGAGAGCCTCGCCGTGCCGCTGAGCCAGGAGATCGTGCTCGTCGTCTCCGCGGCGCTCATCGGCCTGCTGCTGCACCGGGTCGGGATCTCGCGGGGCCTGGCCATCGCCGCCATCGTCATCTTCCTCTTCCGGGCGGTGCCCGTGGTCGGACAGGGCTACTCGTACTGGGCGATCGATCGCCTCGAGTTCGACGAGCGGTTCCTGGGGGTGCTCGCCCAGGTCACGGCCGTCCTGAGCCTGGTGGGGCTGCTCGTCTTCCGGAAGAGCATCGTGCGACGCCCCGTCTCGTTCACGCTGTTCTGGGTGATGCTGGCGGGCGCCGCCCTCTACCTGCCGAACATCGGTCTCTTCTACGGCCTGCACGAGTGGCTGGGGGTGTCGGCCCGGACGCTGGCGTTCATCGACACGACGATCTCGGCGCCGCTGGGGCAGCTCACCATGGTCCCGATGCTCATCCTGATCGCCAAGACGGCGCCGCCCGGGGCGGAGGCGACGATGTTCGCCATCATGGCCTCGCTGATGAACCTCGCCCTGTCGGCGAGCCAGCTCTTCACCCGCTACCTCAACGAGGCCTTCGCCGTCACGCAGGCGGACTACTCCAACCTGGGCCGCCTCATGATCACGGTCGGGGCCCTCGGCCTCGTGCCCCTGCTCGCGCTCCCCCTCCTCCGCCGCGAGGAGGCCACGGGCATCACCGCCCCCGGTGCGCCGACGCCCTCGCCGGCCGAGGCCGCGAGCGCCCGCACCGCGCCCTCGGCCTGAACGGCCGCGGGCCTCGCGGGCAGCGCCGCGTCACGGCGCCGGCTGGATCGTGAGCTCCCCCGTGGAGCGAAAGGTGACCGCGTAGGTGGCCCCCTTCCGGAGCCGCGTGGAGACGGCCTCCCCGTGCAGGGCGCGCACCCCGCGGCGCCTGGCCTCGGCGGGGTCGTTGGCCAGCGTCCAGAACTGCGCCCACAGCTCGCGCTCGAAGGCGCTCGGGGCCTTCTCGGCGGCGTACGCCTGCGGCATCTGGCCCTCGCGGTCGAGCACGTGGGCGTCGACCGGCCGGTGACGGTCGCCGAAGATGCGCCGGAAGAGCAGGAGCGACCGCCCCTTGAGCGCGTCGCCGGCGGCGACGAACTCGTCGTCGAACTTGATCACGAGGGCGTCGACGTAGACCTCGTCGCCGGTGACCGCGAACTCGCGTGGCTCGCCGATCGCCTCCCCGCCGGAGTCGACCTCGCTGAACCGGATGCGGGTCACGAGGTCCCCGTCCGGCCCGGGCCCCTGGTCCAGGACCGTGATGCGGGCGCGGCGCTCGGTGTGGCGCAGGAGCCGGATGGCCGCCTCCAGCACCTGGGCGCGTTCCGCGAGCGCCCGGATCTGCCCGTCCCGCTCGGCGAGCTGGCGCTGGAGCTCCCGGCCGGGGGCGAGGACGAGGCGGTCGGCGAGGTACACGCCGCCCGATGCGGCGCCGATCACCAGGACGGCCCACAGCAGTGCCGAGCGACCGGCCGCCATCGTGCATCGATACTGTCGCGGCGGCCGCCGCACGGTCAAGCCGTATCTGGCTCGCGGGCGGCGCCGACCGCCGTGATACTGCATGGTCGAGGGGGATCACCGCATGCATGACGGACGACCGGGAGGCACGCCGCCGATCGAGGTCCGGCCGTCCTCCATCCACGGGCTCGGGGTCTTCGCGACGCAACCCATCGCCCGCGGCACGCGCATCATCGAGTACCTCGGCGAGCGCCTCACCGCGGACGAGGTGGAACGCCGGTACGCCGACGACACGGGCGAGCCGGGGCACACCTTCCTCTTCCGTGTCAGCGAGGACACCTACGTGGACGCCGCCCGGGCCGGGAACGACGCGCGGTTCATCAACCACTCCTGCGCGCCGAACTGCGAGGCGGAGGTGGTCGACGAGCGCGTCTACATCACGGCCCTCACCGACATCGAGCCGGGCGCCGAGCTCACCTATGACTACGCGCTGGAGCCCGAGGACGAGCCGCCGCCCTCCTGGGAGTCGATCTATGCCTGCCGCTGCGGCGCCACCGGCTGCCGGGGCACCGTCCTGGAGCCGGGGTCCGAGCCGCGCGGGCTCGTGTAGCGCGCCGACCGTCCGGCGAATGTCTTGACCAGCCCATCCGGCCGTGCAATCGTAGCGCCCCGCGTGATCCACGGCGGCGAACGGGCGAGGCGGGACGGCAGACGGCCAAGGGAGGTCTTCCGATGTCGAAGGCGAAGCGTGGACTGATCGGCGTCCTGGTGCTCGCGGTGGTGGCATGGCTCGCGCCCGGCGCGATGTCGGCCGACCCCATCCGCGTGGCCTACATCGACCCGCTGTCGGGGCCGTTCGCGGCGACCGGCGAGAACGGCCTCAAGCAGTTCCGGTACGCGGCCGACCAGATCAACCGGGCGGGCGGGGTCCTGGGTCGGCAGGTCGAGATCGTGCCGTTCGACAACAAGGTGAGCCCCCAGGAGAGCCTGATCCAGCTCAAGAAGGTGATCGGCGACGGCATCCCCTTCCTGTTCCAGGGCAACAGCTCGGGGGTGGCCCATGCCATCTCGGACGCTGTCCAGAAGCACAACGAGCGCAACCCCGGCAGCCGCGTGCTGTACCTGAACTACTCCGCGGTCGACCCCGCGCTCACCAACGAGAAGTGCCACTTCTGGCACTTCCGCTTCGACGCCCACGCGGACATGAAGATGGCGGCCCTGACCGACGTCATCAAGGCGAACGCCAAGATCAAGAAGATCTACGTCATCGGGCAGGACTACTCGTTCGGGAAGGCGGTGGCCGACGCCGCCGTCAAGATGCTCGGGCAGAAGCGGCCCGACATCCAGATCGTGGGCAACGAGCTGCACCCGATCGGCAAGGTGAAGGACTTCTCGCCCTACGTCCAGAAGATCATCGCGTCGGGCGCGGACGCCGTGATCACCGGCAACTGGGGCGCCGACATGGTCAACCTCGCCAAGGCGGCCAACGACGGCGGCCTCAAGGTGCCCTTCTACACCTACTACGCGGCCTCCGACGGGGTCACCGCAGCCATCGGCGCCGCCGGCGTCGACCGGATCCGCCTGGTCCACGAGAGCCACCCCGGCAACCCCGACGCCCCCAAGCCCCTGGCCGACCACATCGCGGGCTACAAGAAGCTGCACGCCAACAACGACATCAACCAGGCCCGCATCCACACCGCGCTGAACATGCTCGCGCTGGCCGTCAAGAAGGCTGGTTCGACGGACGCGGACAAGGTCGCGGCGGCTCTCGAGGGGATGGAGTGGACGAACCTGAGCGGCGACCACGTGGTCATGCGCCCGGACGACCACCAGCTGCTCATGCCCATCTACATCTCCGTGCACACGAACAAGGGGATCAAGTTCGACTACGACAACTCCGGCTTCGGCCTCTCGCTCGAGAGCAAAATCGAGCGCGACAAGGCGACCCTGCCCGCCGCCTGCACCATGAAGCGGCCGAGCTGACCCGCCCGGACGGCGCCCGCCGGGACGCCGGCGGGCGCCGTCGCGACACGACCATGCTGGAGCTCGCCCTCTTCTCCCTGCTGAACGGCCTCGTCTTCGGGATGCTCCTCTTCATGCTCTCGAGCGGGCTGACGCTGATCTTCGGGATGATGGGCGTCCTGAACTTCGCCCACGCCAGCTTCTACATGCTCGGGGCGTACTTCGCCTACACGCTGGGCGCGTCCGTGGACTTCTGGCCCGCCCTCCTCCTGGCCCCCCTGCTCGTGGGCGGGCTCGGGGCGCTGGTGGAGCGCTTCGGGCTGCGCCGGGTGCACCGGTTCGGCCACGTGGCCGAGCTCATCTTCACCTTCGGCGTCGCCATCCTCGTCGAGGAGGTCGTGCAGCTGGTCTGGGGCCGGCCCGCGAAGAGCTACGAGGCGCCCGCCGTCCTCGACTTCGCGCTCTTCCGCCTCGCCGACAACGCCTTCCCCGCCTACAAGGGCTTCATGCTCCTGGTGGCGGTCGGGATCTTCCTGTTCCTCTTCGGCGTCTTCACCCGCACGCGGGCCGGCCTGATCATCCAGGCGTCGCTGACGCACCCCGGGATGGTGGCCATGCTCGGGCACAACGTCCCCCGCGTGTTCATGGTCGTCTTCGGCGTCGGCTCGGCCCTGGCCGGCCTCGCGGGCGTGATCGCGGGCCCGGTGCTCGGGACGTTCCCCGGGATGGCGCAGGTGCTCGGCAGCATCGTCTTCGTGGTCGTCGTGATCGGCGGCCTGGGCTCGCTGACGGGCGCCTTCATCGCCTCGCTCGCCATCGGCGTCATCCAGACCTCGGCGGTGGCGCTGGACCTCTCGCTCGGGACGACGGCGGCCTCGCTCGGGCTTCCCGTCGACGGCGGCGGGGCGCTGCAGGATCTCTGGCGCGTGACCATCGCCCAGGTGGCGCCGATGCTGCCGTACCTCCTGCTCGTGCTCGTCCTCATCGTCCGGCCCACCGGGCTCTTCGGCACCCGCGAGACGTGAGCGCGCCGGCGCCCGCCACCACCCGCCACGTCGAGGTCGCGGCCACCGCGTCGTGGACGCACCGCCTGCGCCGGCTCGGAGTGTGGCTCGCGGCGGGGGCGCTCCTGCTGGCGCTCCCCCACGTCGTGCGCAACCCCGTCGCCGTGCCCGTCATGAACCAGATGGGGATCGCCGTCGTGTTCGCGCTCAGCTACAACATGCTGCTCGGGCAGGGCGGCATGCTGTCCTTCGGCCACGCCGTCTACTTCGGCCTCGGGGGCTTCATCGCCGCCCACGTCCTGAACCTGGCCGGCCCCGGGGGCCTCTACCTCCCGGTGCCCGTGCTCCCCCTCGTCGGCGGGCTCGGCGGCCTGCTCTTCGCGGCGCTCTTCGGCAGCTTCTCCACGCGCCGGGCGGGCACGGTGTTCGCCATGATCTCCCTCGGCGTCGGGGAGCTGATCGCGGCCTCCTCGCTCATCTTCGACGGCTTCTTCGGCGGCGAGGAGGGCGTCACGACGAACCGGACCCGGGCCCCCCTCCTCCTCGGCCTGGAGTTCACGACGGACCGGCAGGTCTACTACCTGATCGCGGGCTGGGCGCTGGTGGCGGCGGCCCTGATGTACTCGTTCTCGCGCACGCCGGTGGGGCGGATGGCCAACGCCGTCCGGGACAACGCCGAGCGCGCCGAGTTCGTCGGCTACAGCGCCCGCTGGGTGCGCTTCGTGTCGTTCTGCGCGGCCGGCTTCTTCGCCGGCGTGGCGGGCGGCCTCTTCGCGATCAACTACGAGATCCTCACCGCCGAGAACCTCGGCCTCAACGCCTCGGGCGCCGTGCTGCTGATGACCTACATCGGGGGCATCGGCTATTTCGTGGGCCCGATCCTGGGCGCGGTGGTCTTCACCTTCCTGCAGTCCATGCTGAGCGACTACACCGGCATCTGGCTCCTCTACCTCGGCATCATGTTCCTCGCCACCGTGCTCTTCGTGCCGGCCGGGCTCGCCGGCCTGATCGCCATGCACCTGCCGGCCTGGCGGGCCGGCCGCCTCCGGACCCTCGCCGCCCCGTACGCGCTGACCGCGCTCGTGGCCCTCGTGACCGCCGCCGGCGTGATCGGGCTCCTCGAGCTCGTGCACTTCGTCGTCTCCACCTCGCCCAGCCGCACCACCATGCGCCTCTTCTGGATGACCGTCCCCGCCCGCACGCTCGCGCCGTGGCTCGGCTTCGCCGCCGCCGCCGCGGCGGGGGCGCTCGGCGTGCGCTGGGCGGCGCCGCGCGCCGCGGCCGCCTTCGCCGCCGCCAGCCGCCCCCCGGGAGCGCCATGACCCCGGCCATCGAGCTGGTCGACGTCCACAAGGACTTCGGGGGCACGCCGATCATCCGGGGCGTGAGCCTCGCCATCGAGGCCGGCACCCGCCAGGCCCTCATCGGCCCCAACGGCGCCGGCAAGTCCACCCTCTTCAACCTCATCACCGGCAAGCACGCGGTGTCCCGCGGGCGGATCCGGCTCAAGGGCGAGGACATCACCGGGCTCCGCCCGTATGCCATCAACCGGCGCGGCCTGAGCCGGTCGTTCCAGGTGACCAACATCTTCCCGTGGCTCAGCGTGCTGGAGAACGTCCGTTGCAGCGTGCTGTGGGCGCTGGGGTACCGGTACTCCTTCTGGCAGCGGGTGGAGCGCGCGCGCGACGTCCAGGAGCGCGCGGACGCCGTGCTCGAGCAGCTCAACCTGACGGCCCGGCGTCACGTGCCGGCCGGCGTGCTCTCCTACGCCGAGCAGCGCGCGCTGGAGATCGGCATCACGATCGCGGGCGGCGCCGACGTCATCCTCCTCGACGAGCCGACCTCGGGGATGAGCCGCAGCGAGACCGAGCAGGTCGTCCAGCTCATCCGCGAGGTCACCGCCGGCAAGACCCTGGTGATGGTGGAGCACGACATGAGCGTGGTCTTCGACCTCGCCGACCGGATCGCCGTCCTCGTCTACGGCGAGGTGATCGCCCACGATACCCCGGAGCGCATCCGCGCGAGCGCGGCCGTGCAGGAGGCCTACCTCGGCGTGCCGCAGACCACGGGCTGATGCTCGACGTCCGCGACCTGCACGCCTTCTACGGCAAGAGCCACATCCTCCACGGGGTCACCCTGCGCGTGGACGAGGGCGAGATCGTGAGCCTGCTGGGACGCAACGGCGTGGGCCGCTCGACGACGATCCGCGCCATCATGGGCGACGTCCGGGCCGAGGGCTCCGTCCGCTTCCGGGGCGAGGAGATCTGCGGCCTGCCGCCCTACGCGATCGCGCGGAAGGGACTCGGCTACGTCCCCGAGAACCGAGACATCTTCCCGACCCTCACCGTGCGGCAGAACCTGCTCCTCGGCATGAAGCACGCGCGGCGTCCCGGCCGCTGGACGATCGACGACATGTTCCGGCTCTTCCCCAACCTCGGCCAGCGGGCGGACAAGCCGGGCGGGGTGCTGTCGGGCGGCGAGCAGCAGATGCTCACGATCTGCCGCACCCTCATGGGCGACCCGCACCTGATCATGATCGACGAGCCCACCGAGGGGCTGGCGCCCCTGCTCGTCCAGCAGGTGGCCGGGCTCCTCACCACCATCGCCGAGCGCGGCGTCTCCATCCTGCTCGTCGAGCAGAAGCTCACCATCGCGCTCACGATCTCGCGCCGGCTCTACGTGATGGGCCACGGCCGCGTCGTCTTCGAGGGCGCGCCCGGCGACTTGCAGGGGAACGACGGGGTGCGCAAGGAGTGGCTCGAGGTCTAGCGCGCTCCTTCCCCGGGGGTTCGACGTCGAGGCGACGGGGCGGGGCGGGGGCGATCGACGGATGGCGTAGCCTAGGAGTATGCGGCTCAAGGGCAAGATCGCGATCGTCACGGGGAGC
This sequence comes from Candidatus Methylomirabilota bacterium, assembly GCA_025922915.1. Taxonomy (GTDB): domain Bacteria; phylum Methylomirabilota; class Methylomirabilia; order Rokubacteriales; family CSP1-6; genus JAICGY01. The sequence continues at coordinate 9,785 of JAICGY010000022.1, forward strand.
GGGTCGGGGATCGGGCGGGCCGTCGCGCTGCGGTTCGGGGCCGAGGGGGCCGCCGTGATCGTCAACGGCCGGCGGCTCGGGCCCATCGCCGAGGTCGCCGACGCCGTGCGCAAGGCCGGCGGCCGTGCCCAGGCGCTGGCCGCCGACGTCACGTCGAGCGAGGACTGCGAGAGCCTCGTCCAGGGCACGCTCGAGGCCTTCGGGCGGGTGGACGTGCTCGTCAACAACGCCGGCGGCATCGTGGCGCGGGCGCCCGTGGGCGAGACGCGCGACGAGGCGTGGGAGTGGACGCTGGAGGCGAATCTCTCCTCCGTGTTCCGCTGCTCGCGCGCCGCCCTGCCCGCGCTCGAGCAGGCGCGCGGGGTCATCGTCAACGTGGCGTCGACGGCGGGCGCCAAGGGCACCCCCGGCAACAGCGCGTACGCGGCGGCGAAGGCCGGGGTGATCAACCTGACCCGATCGATGGCGCTCGACTACGCCGCCCGCGGCATCCGCGTCAACGCCATCTGTCCGGCGTTCATCGAGAGCGACCTCAACCACGACCACCTCGAGCGCATGCGGCGCGCCGGCACCTTCGAAGCGCTCGTCGCCCGCCATCCGCTCGGCCTGGGGCAGCCGGAGGACGTCGCCTGGGCGGCGGTCTACCTGGCGAGCGACGAGGCACGCTGGGTCACGGGCGTGGCGCTCCCGGTGGACGGCGGCCTGCTGGCCGGGTCCTGAGCAAGGGAGGAGGCAGACGATGATCGCGATCCGGCGCGCCGCCGAGCGGGGCCACGCCGACCACGGCTGGCTCGACACCTGGCACACCTTCTCGTTCGCGGACTACTACGACCCGCGCTTCATGGGCTTCCGCGTCCTCCGAGTCATCAACGAGGACGTCGTGGCGCCCCGGACGGGGTTCCCGACCCACGCGCACCGGGACATGGAGATCATCACGTACGTGCTGGAGGGCGCGCTGCAGCACCGCGACAGCCTCGGCACGGGCTCCGTGATCCGGCCTGGCGAGGTCCAGCGGATGAGCGCGGGGACCGGGGTCCGCCACAGCGAGGCCAACGCCTCCGAGCACGAGCCGGTGCACCTCTACCAGATCTGGATCGAGCCCGCCCGCCGGTCCGTCGCGCCCGGCTACGAGCAGCGGGCCTTCCCGGAGGCCGAGCGGCGGGGCCGCCTGCGCCTCGCCGCCTCGCCGGACGGCGCCGAGGGATCGATCACGATCGAGCAGGACGCGCGCCTGTACGCGACGCTGCTGGGGCCGGGCGAGAAGGTCGGCCACGCGCTCGCCCCCGGCCGGCATGCGTGGGTCCAGGTCGCGCGCGGCGCGATCGAGGTGAACGGGCAGCGCCTCGAGCGGAGCGACGGGGCCGCCCTCTCGGACGAGCTCGAGGTGACCCTCGCCGCGCGCGAGCCGGCCGAGGTCCTGCTCTTCGATCTCCCCTGAATCCGGCCTGCCGTCAGGCGGGCCGGCTCGCGGCCCGCAGGAAGTCGAAGTCGCAGCCGGCGTCGGCCTGCAGGACGTGCTCCAGGAAGAGCCGCCGGTACCCGCGCGACGGCTCGGCCGCGGCCGGAGCCACCGGCGCCCGGCGAGCGAGCTCGGCGGGATCGACGAGGAGGTCCAGCCGGCGCTCGCGCACGCTCAGCCGGATCCGGTCCCCGCTGCGCACGCGGGCGAGCGGGCCGCCGGCGGCGGCCTCGGGCGCGACGTGCAGGACGACCGTGCCGTAGGCGGTGCCGCTCATCCGCGCGTCCGAGATGCGCACCATGTCGGTCACGCCGGCGCCCGCCAGCTTCCGGGGGATCGGCAGGTAGCCGGCCTCCGGCATCCCCGGAGCGCCCTTCGGCCCGGCGTTGCGGAGCACCAGGAAGTCGGCGGGGGTCACGTCGAGCGTCGGGGCGTCGATGCGCCGCGCGAGGTCCTCCAGCGAGTCGAAGACGACCGCCCGTCCCTCGCTCTCGAGGAGCCCGGCGTCCGTCGCCGACCGCTTCAGGACGGCGCCGGCGGGCGCGAGCGAGCCGAACAGCGCCACCAGCCCACCCGCGGGCTGGAACGGGTCGCCGGCGCCGCGGATCACCCCGCGATCCACCCAGCCGTTCTCGGCCGCCAGGCGCGTGCCGAGCGTCTCGCCGGTGACGGTGAGGCAGTCGAGGCGCAGCCGGTCGCGAAGCTCCCGCGGCACGCCGCCGAGCCCGCCCGCGGCGAAGAAGTCCTCCATGTAGTGCTGCCCGGAGGGCTTCAGGTCGACGAGCACCGGCGTGTCGTCGCTGAGCCGGTTCAGCTCGCGCAGCGAGAGGTCCACGCCCACCCGTCCCGCGATCGCGGCCAGGTGGAGGATCGCGTTCGTCGAGCCGCCGATCGCGAGGAGCACCCGGAGCGCGTTCTCGAAGGCGGCCGGCGTCAGGATGCGGTCGGGCGTGAGCCGGGAGCGCGCGAGGGCCACCGCGGTCTCCCCCGTGGCCTCGGCCGCCCGCAGCCGGTCCGCGTGCACGGCCGGGATGGCCGCCGTCCCGGGCAGCGCCATGCCGAGCGCCTCGGCCAGGCAGGCCATCGTGCTCGCGGTGCCCATGACGGCACAGGTCCCGGTCGTCGTGGCCAGCCCGCCCTCGACCGCCTCGATCTCGTCCTTCGTGAGCTGCCCGGCCCGGTGGCGGGCCCAGAAGCGCCGGCAGTCCGTGCACGCCCCGAGCCGCTCGCCGCGGTGCCGGCCGGTCATCATCGGGCCCGCCACGAGCTGCACGGCGGGCACCCCGGCGGAGGCGGCGCCCATGAGCTGGGCGGGAACGGTCTTGTCGCAGCCGCCGACCAGCACGACCGCGTCCATCGGCTGGGCGCGCACCATCTCCTCGACGTCCATCGACATGAGATTCCGGTAGAGCATGCTCGTGGGCTCGAGGAAGACCTCGCCCAGCGAGATGGTCGGGAAGTCGAGCGGCAGCCCGCCCGCGGCGAGCACGCCGCGCCGCACCGCCGCGATCAGCTCGGGCAGGTGCCGGTGGCAGTTGTTGAAGCCGCTCGAGGAGTCCGCGATGCCCACGATCGGCCGCGCGAGGGCGGCCGTCGAGTAGCCCATGGAGCGGGCGAACGACCGGCGCAGGTAGAGCGCGAAGTCGGGATCCCCGTAGTTCGTGAGGCCGCGGCTCAGCCCGTGTGACACGCCAGGCTCAGACCTCGAGAAGGTCCTCGCCGACGCTGACCGGCCCCCGGTACTGCCGCTCGGCGGCCGCCTTCAGCTCGCCGGGATCCGAGCCCGGCATCAGGTGGGTCACCACGAGGCGCTTGGCGCGCGCGCCCGCCGCCACGCGGCCCAGGTCGTCCGGCTGCGTGTGGTAGGAGGCGAGGTCGCGGATCTTCTCCTCGATGGACGGCCAGCCGCACCCCGGATACCAGGAAGTGTGCCGCATCTCGCAGCACTCGTGGATGAGGACGTCGGTGCCCTGAGCCCAGCGCATGAGGTTCTCGCAGGGACGCGTGTCGCCCGACACCACGATGGTCTGCCCCTGCCCGTCGAACCGGTAGCCGAAGGCGGGCCTGACGGGATCGTGCTCCACGAGGAACGCGGAGATCCGGAGCCCGTCCCGCTCGAGCACCGTGCCCTCCTCGACCTCGACGACCTCGGCGGTCGGTGGGGGCCGGTCGTGCATGTGCGCGCGCCGCAGCTCGATGTCGAGGTGCAGCCACGCCAGGAGGCGGTCCATCTGGGCGCGCGTGCCAGCCGGCCCGTAGACCTCGAATGGTCGATTCTGGCCCGCGATCCAGCGGCTGATCAGCAGGTGCCCGAGATCGATCGTGTGGTCCGAGTGGTGGTGCGTGACGAGGACGGGCGGCCAGTCCCACGGCCGCACACCCGCCTGGACCATCTGCGCACCAGCGCCGCTGCCGGCATCGACCAGGAACCGCCGATCGCCGATCGTGACGAGCGTCGCCGGCCCGCGCCGCCTCGGATTCGGGGGCGGCGCGCCGGTACCGAGCAGGATCGCCTGCATGCGGGACGGACCTCCGGGTTCGGGCTGCGACGGATGGTACAGCGCGGGCCCGGAGCGGTAAAGCGCCCGAGCGAGACGGCGGTGTCGCGCCCGCCGGACGCACGACGGGCGCCGGCGACCCCGGCGCCCGTCGTCGGTCGGCCCGTTACTGCTGCTTGCCCGGGGTCACCGAGCTGACGCACTGGCCCTGGTTCTTGAAGCCGTACTTCTCGTACCCGCCCTCCTTGCAGTCGTCCATGCTCATCGGGCGGTCGGCCCGGTGACGGTCCCGACGGCCGTCGTCACCGGTACGCGGCGATGCCGATCCGTTGCCCTTCCAGTCCCTGTCGCCCTTCTTGTAATCGCCGTCGGCCTTGTACTGCGTGCCGCTCCTGTGGTCGGTGTCGCCCTTGTAGCCGGACGTCTTGTCGCCGCCCGCCTCGGCGCCCGAGGTCAGCGCGGCCCCGACGAGCGCGAACGCGCACACGGTCGAAAGAATGCCCTTCATTCGCTGTCCTCCTCCGTGATCGCGGGCCTGAACTGCCCGCGTGACGTCCGGGAGGTGCAGCCCGCGTGCCGCCTACTCACCTCGCGGAAGTCCCCGAGAATTCGACGATCGAAACAGTGCCAACGAGGAGCGCCCCGCGCCCGCACCTTCGATCAGAACAGCCCCACGATCTCCCCGCCGGCGTCGATGTCCATGGACTCGGCCCCCGGGACGCGAGGCAGGCCGGGCATCGTGAGGATGTCGCCCGCGTAGGCGACGACGAAGCCGGCGCCCGCGCAGAGCTTGGCGTCGCGGACGGTGACGGTGAAGCCGCGCGGGCGCCCCGGCCGCTTCGGATCGTCGGAGAGGGAGTTCTGGGTCTTGGCCATGCAGACGGGCAGCCGCCCGTGGCCGAGCGCCTCCCAGCGCGCGAGCTTCGCGGCGGCGGCGGGCGCGATGCGGACGGCCTCGGCACCGTACATCGTGGTGGCGATGCTCTCGATCTTCTTGTCGAGCGGCAGGTCGTCCGGGTAGATGGGCCGGAACGTGCTGCGGTCGGCGCCCTTGATCGCGTCGGCGACCGTCCGGGCCAGGTCCTCCGTCCCCGCCCCGCCTTGCTCCCAGCCCCGCGAGACCTGGGCGGCGACGCCCCACGCACGACAGAGGTCCAGGATCGCCGCCACCTCCGCGTCGGTGTCGCCGGTGAAGTGGTTGAGGGCGACCACCGGGGTGAGGCCGAAGAGGCGCACGTTCTCGACGTGCTTGGCCAGGTTGTCCGCCCCCCGGCGGACGGCCTCCACGTCCTCCCGGGCGAGATCGCCGAGCGCGATGCCGCCGTGCATCTTGAGCGCGCGCACCGTGGCCACGACGACCGCGACCGAGGGCACCAGGCCCGCGCTCCGGCACTTGATGTCCACGAACTTCTCGGCGCCGAGCTCGGTGGCGAAGCCGGCCTCGGTGACGACGATCTCCCCGAGCTTGAGCGCCAGCCGCGTCGCGATCACCGAGTTGCAGCCGTGGGCGATGTTGCCGAAGGGGCCACCGTGGACGAGGGCCGGCGTGCCCTCGAGCGTCTGCACCAGGTTGGGCTTGATGGCGTCCTTCATCAGCACCGCCATCGCGCCGGCCGCCCTCAGCTCGCTCGCCGTGACCAGCCGGCCGTCGGGCGTCTCGGCGACGACGATGCGCGCGGCGCGCGTCTTGAAGTCGGCGAGGTCGGTCGACAGGCACAGGATCGCCATCACCTCGGAGGCGACCGTGATCTCGAACCCGGACTCGCGCGGGACGCCGTGAACCGGTCCGCCCAGGCCCACCACGATGTTCCGGAGGGCGCGGTCGTTCATGTCCACCACGCGCTTCCAGAGGATGCGCCGGGTGTCGAGCCCCAGCCCGTTCGACTGCGCGAGGTGATTGTCGAGCATGGCCGCGAGGAGGTTGTGGGCGGCGCCGATGGCGTGCATGTCGCCGGTGAAGTGGAGGTTGATGTCCTCCATCGGCGCCAGCTGGGCGTGGCCGCCGCCCGTCGCGCCGCCCTTCATGCCGAACACGGGGCCCAGGGACGGCTCGCGCAGGGCCGCGATCGCCCGCTTGCCGATGCGGCGCAGCCCGTCGGCCAGGCCGACGGTCGTCGTGGACTTGCCTTCCCCGGCCGGCGTCGGCGTCATCGCCGTCACGAGCACGAGCGCGCCGTCGGGATGCGTGCGCCGGCGCTCGATGGCGGGCCACGCGACCTTCGCCTTGTAGTGGCCGAACGGCTCCAGCTCGTCCGGGGTGAGGCCGACGGTGGCCCCGACCTCCTGGATGGGCCTGAGGGTCACCCGCCGCGCGATCTCGAGATCCTGCTTGCCCATCCCTGACCTTTCCCTGGCGCCCGCTCCGGGAGCGGCCGCGCAGCTCACGCTCGACGAGCCGGGAACGGCTCGTCTCTCGCACGCAGTCGATCGACACACGCGTCGATCGCGCTCGCCTCGTCCCCGGTGAGGCGCGCCCCGCCGAACCGCACCCGCTCGTACGCGTCCGTGACCCGCCTCAGCGGGAGCGACAGCGCCGGCGCGACCCGCGCGACGCGCGCGGCGAACTCGCGCGCCGTCTCGGCCGGGGCGGGCGCGAGCCCGCCCCGGGCCAGCGCACGCAGGGCGCGGGCGTAGAAGTGCGGAGGCGCGATCGCGGCCGCGGCAGGCAGGGCGGCCGTCCGGGCGCGGCGGGCGAGCGCCAGCGCCCCCACGGCGAGGGCCACCGCGAGCAGCACTCCGCGGTCCGGCCGGCCCGCGAAGACGTCGACCGCCGACGAGCCCCACGCCGCACTGGCGCGCCGGAACGCCTCGGCGACGGCCAGCTGGTCGCCCAGCCCCCAGTTGACCACGTAGCGGTACCACGACATGCGGACGGCGTCGAGCCAGAGGCGGGCGGCGCCGGGCGCCGCCCGCCGCTCGACTCCGGCCCGGGGCGACGGATCGAGCGTCACCCACCCCGCGCCATCCACGAAGGCCTCGACCCAGGAGTGCGCGTCCCGCAGGCGGACCATGAAGTAGCCGCCGTAGGGATTCCACTCGCCGCGCTGGAACCCGTTCACGACGCGCGCCGGGACGTCGACCGCGCGCAGCATCACGGCGAGCGCGGCCGCGAAGTACTCGCAGTTGCCGCGGCGGGCGACGAACAGGAACTCCTCCAGCGGGTGGAGGTCGGTCCGCCGCTCGAGCACGCGGCTGTACGTCAGCTCGCGGCCGAGGAAGGTCGTCAGGCGCTGCGCCGCCTCGTACGGATCGGCGGCGCCCGCCGTCACCTCGCGGGCCAGCGCCGCGATCCGCGGCGGCAGCGGCGGCAACGCCGTGTACCGCGCGCGCCACCGTGGGTCGTCGGGAGCCGCCAGCTCGGGTGCCGGCTGGCCCCGCGGGTCGCCGAGCTCCGGCTCCGACTCGACGGTGTAGCGCAACCGCGCCGCCGCCAGCGGCACGACGACGTTGCCCAGATCGTCGAGGGTGACCTCGTCGCTGCGCGACTGGAGGTAGAGGAGCCGCGGCGCGCCGAAGACGACGTTCGTCCCGAGGGGGTCGAGGAAGATCTCCTGGATGAACGTGCGGCCGCCACGGTAGCGCCCCACCGGGAACGGCACCGCCGAGGTGCGCCGGATGGTGAGGCGCTCGGCGCGGCCGATCGTCCACGCGCGGCCGTCGAACCGATCGAAGGCCATGCCCCGCCAGCGGAGCCACGGCAGCGTCTCCGGCGAGGCCAGGCCCTCCGTCCAGCCGGGCAGGTGGACGCGCATGACGACCGTGTCGTCCAGCTCGATCTCGCCGAAGGCGCCCAGCTCGACGCGCTCGGTGAAGCCCGACACCAGGCGCGCGGCCGGCGCGCGCATCGGCAGGGCCGCCTGGCCCAGGCGCGGGATGGCCACGAACAGCCCGGTGGCGACGACGAGCACGCCGAGGGCGGCGACGGCGCCGACGGAGAGGAGTCCCCGCCCGAGGCCGAGGACGCCGGCGGGAGCGGGCGCCGCCGGGGGGGCCTGGTCGGCCTCCCCGAGGAGGTGGCGCAGGAGCAGGAGCCAGGTGCCGGCCACCACGAAGACGACGAGGAGCGCGAGGAAGGCCAGGCTCGAGGTCATCGGCGCCACCGCGACCAGCAGGAAGAACGCCAGGAACGCGGCGTCGCGCGCGTCGCGGAGCGTGCGCCGGACGTGGAGCTTGACGAGGAGCAGCAGCACCAGCAGGTGCGTGAAGACGTCGAGCATCGTCGGCGCGACGGCGAGGACGTCGGCGACCAGCGCGAGGGTCAGCCCTCCGCCGAGCGCGGCCCGCAGGCGGGAGGCGCTCGCGAGGCGGCGGCGGGGCAGGCTGCCCGGCCACGAGGCGGCGACGACGACGGCGATCAGCACGAGGGCGGGCAGGGTGAGGAGCCCGCCGAGCCACAGCCCGACGAGCCCGTCGAGGACGAGGACGTAGAGTGCGACGTCGAGCGCGCGGGCCGGGGTCATCGTCATTCCAGCGAGACGCGGACGTCGGCCGGCCCCGGCGAGGACCAGGACGGGGCGGCCGCCGCAGCGTCGCCCGTCCCCGTCGCGGACGGCTCGTAGAGCGCGAGCGCGGTCAGGATCCGGCGCACGTGGGCCCGCCCGCGGCCCGGCGGCACGTGAAGGCCCGGGCCGGCGAGCTCGACGGCGGCGCCGCCGGCCAGCAGCGCCGCGGCGAGGGAGGCCGCCTCCGCGATGCCGCGCTCCCGCCGCTCGTCGTCGCCACCACCGCCCACGAGCACGATGCGGGCGTCGTCGATCGCGTCGGCTCCGAGCTCCCGCACGGTCAGGGCGCCGGTCTTCGCGCTGCTGCGCCAGTGGATGAGGCGCGGCTCGTCACCGGTGCGGTAGTCGCGGAGGTTCCAGAGGTCGTGGCCGCGCCCGCGCCGGCGCGCGTCCGCCGCCGCGCTTGCCGCGCGCGGCCGGGGCGCCGCCACGGGGTGGACGGCGGGGAACACGAGGATCTCCTCGGCCGGCCGCCACCGCCCGGCCTTCAGGAAGAGGCCGAAGGGGAACCGCGTCGTCACGCGGACGCCGGACCGCGCGTGACGCCCGCGCCGGGGGAAGGTCTCCTCCCAGGTCAGCACGCGGGTCTCGCCGGCGCCCAGACGGCCGACCTGGAAGCGGCCGGCCGGGGTCTCGAGCACGATCGAGTACGACGGGAGCCGGCGCTTGCCGTTCTCCACGCGCACGCCGACAGCAGCCGGCCGGCCCGCGTGCACGTCGCCCAGCTGCACGGAGCTCACGCGCAGACCGCGCATCGACTGCTCGGAGAGCACGCCGGACACGATGATGAGGGCCAGCAGCAGCGAGGCGAGCAGATAGAGCAGGTTGTTGCCGGTGTTCATCGCCGCGAAGCCGACGGCGATCGAGGCCCCCAGGCACCACCAGCCGTCGCGGGTCGGCCGGATCGTGCGCCGCGGCTTCAGCCCGGCGAGCAGCCGATGGACCGTCACCGCGGCACGGGCAC
>JAICGY010000023.1 GCA_025922915.1 Candidatus Methylomirabilota bacterium
GATGGCGGAAATGCTCTACAAGACGACCGACTTCTACGCGCCCGAGGACGAGCGCTGCGTCATCTGGAACGACGCGAAGATCGGCGTCGAGTGGCCCCTGACCGGCGCCCCCGTGCTGTCCGCCCGGGACCGGGCGGGCGTGACGCTGGCGGAGGCCGAGGTTTTCCCGTGACGGGCGTGCCGACGACCGGCCTCGGCGCGCTGGCCGCTCCCCTCGGCGGCCTGCTGCGGGAGCGGGGGGAGACGGTGGCGGTCGCGGAGTCCGCCGCCGGGGGCCTGATCTCGGCCGCGCTCCTCGCCGTCCCCGGCGCCTCGGCCTACTTCCTCGGCGGCGGCGTGATCTACACGCAGGCGGCGCGCCGCGCGCTGCTGGGCGTCGACGACGCCGCCGTCACGGGCATCCGCTCCGCGTCGGAGCCGTACGCGCTCCTGAAGGCCCGCGCGGTGCGCCAGCGGCTGGGCGCGACGTGGGGGGTGAGCGAGACGGGCGCGGCCGGGCCGACTGGCAACCGCTACGGCGACGCCGCCGGCCACGCCTGCATCGCGGTCGCCGGCCCGGTCGAGCGCGTGCTGACGCTGGAGACGGGCGACGCCGACCGCGGGGCCAACATGCAGCGGTTCGCGCGCGCCGCGCTCGAGCTGCTCGACGCGTGCGTGCGCTCCGCCGGCGCGCGCGGCTGAGAGCCGCGTGCTGCCGTGTAGGAGCGCGTCGGGGCTCGGAGCCCCGGCCCGGCGTCGCCGGGGCGGGTGCGAGCGTCGGGGGGATGGCGGGCGCCCGGAGCCCCTCACGTGGCCGGGGCGTCGATCGCGAGCGGCTCGGGGCCGCCCGCTCCCCGGGCGGCCCCGGCGGTGACGCCCAGCTGGCGCGCGACCAGGCGGGCGTAGAGGCCCCCGCGCGCGACGAGCGCGTCGTGCGTGCCGATCTCCTGCACGCGCCCGTCGTCGAGCACCACGATGAGGTCGGCGTCACGGACCGTCGACAGGCGGTGGGCGATCACGATCGTCGTGCGGTCGCGCGCCAGGCGGTCGAGGGCTCCGCGGACGGCGGCCTCGTTGATCGCGTCCAGGTGCGAGGTGGCCTCGTCCAGGATCAGCACCGGCGCGTCCTTCAGGAAGGCGCGCGCGATGGCCACGCGCTGGCGCTGCCCGCCCGAGAGCCGGGCGCCGCGCTCGCCCACCACGGTGTCCAGCCCGTCGGGGAGGGAGGCCACGAGATCGGTCAGCGCCGCGTGCGCGATCGCGTGCTGGACGTCGGCCGCCCCGGCGTCCGGACGCGCGATGAGCACGTTGTTCCGCAGCGTGTCGTTGAAGAGGTAGGTGTCCTGGGCGACGAGCGCGATCCGCCGGCGCAGGTCGTCCAGGCGCCACGCCCGCAGATCGTGGCCGAGCAGGCGCAGCGTCCCGGCATCGGGGTCCCAGAAGCGCAGGCAGAGGTTCGCCACGCTCGTCTTGCCCGCGCCCGACGGACCGACGAGGGCCACCCGGTGGCCCCGGGCGACGGCGAAGCTCACGTCGGCGAGCGCGGGCCGCCGCCGCCCCGGGTAGGTGAACGTCACGCCGGCCAGCTCCACGGAGGGCTCGTCGGCCGGCCGGGCCGCCAGGGGTACACCCGGACCGTCGGTGACCGGCACCGGCTCCGCGTGCACGGCGTGCACGCGCCGGGTGGCGCCGAACGTGTCGGCGAGCTGCCGGCCGACCTGGGCGATCTCCCAGACGGGCACGAAGGCGGACATCGCGAGCACGGTGAGCAGCGGCAGCAGGCCGGGGTCGAGCGCGCCGCGGGTCACGAGAGTGGCGCCGGTGAGCGTGACGGCGAGCGCGCCGAGGCCCGTGGCCACCTCGGCGAGCGCGCTCTGCCGGGCCAGGTCGGCCAGGAACGGCAGGCGGACCGTCACGTACTCGCGCGCCTTGCCCGTGAACTCCTCGCCGCGCGCGCGCTCGCGCTGGAACGCGACCACCTCGCCCAGCCCCTGGACCGAGTCGACGGCGTGCGCGTTCAGCGTCCCCGCGACCTCGCGCGCCCGGGCGCCGAGCCGGTCGATGCGCCGGCGGGCGAGCAGCGGCGAGAGCGCCGCGTACAGGAGGAAGGGCAGGAGGGCCACGGCCATCGGCCAGCCGGTGACGGCGAGGACGGCGAGGACGACGGCGGGCACGAGCACGGCGACGAAGGCGGGCGTCACCGTGTGGGCGAAGAAGTACTCGATCAGCTCCACGTCGTGCGTGGCCACGCCGACCAGGTCGCCGCTGCGCCGGCGGGTCAGGTACGCCGGCGCCAGGGCGTCGAGCTTGCGGAAGAGGGCGAGCCGCATCTCCGCGAGCAGCCGGTAGGCGAGATCGTGGGCGAGCCAGGACTCGAGCCAGTGGAGGACGCCGGCCAGCGGCGCCACGATCGCGAGGGCCACGAGCAGGGGGCCGATGGGCGCGCCCCGCGTCAGGGCCAGCACGACGAGCGCGCTCACCGCGCCCACGCCGACCAGCGCGGCCACCCGCGCGACGCCCAGGACGAACGTGGCGAGCAGCGCGGCCGCCCGCCCGCGGATCATCCCGGACAGCACGCGCAGCACCTCCGGCCACGTCATCGCCTGCGCCCGCACGATCGCCTCGGTCGGCGTGTCGTCGACGGCCGGGCCGGGGAGGTCGGCAACGGCGCCCGCGGCGGGGACGCGGCCGTCGCCGTCGCCGGCCACGCCGGGCGACACGAGACGGCCCGCGCCGTCGCGGGCGACGAGCTGCGCGCCCATCAACCGCCGGTACGGGCCATCGCGGGCGATGAGCTCCGCGTGGGATCCCGCCTCGGCGAGACGGCCGTCGTGGAGGACCAAAATGCGGTCGGCGCCGATGATGCTCGACAGCCGGTGCGCGAAGATCAGCGTGGTCCGCCCGCGCATGAGGCGGTCGAGGGCCTCCCCGATCACCGCCTCGTTCTCCGCGTCCACGGAGGAGAGCGCCTCGTCGAGGACGAGGATCGGCGCGTCGCGCAGGAGCGCGCGCGCGATCGCGATGCGCTGGCGCTGGCCGCCGGAGAGCAGCACGCCGCGCTCGCCGACCACGGTCCGGTACCCCTCGGGGAGCCGGGCGATGAACTCCTCGGCGTTGGCCGCGCGCGCGGCCGCCCGCAGCTCCTCGCCGGTGGCGTCCGGCTTGCCCATCCGCAGGTTCTCCTCGACCGTGCCGTGGAAGAGGTAGGTGTCCTGGCTGACGACGGCGATCATCCCGCGCAGGCGGGCGAGCGGGAGCGCGCGGACGTCGTGGCCGCCGACCAGGACGCCGCCCTGCTGCGGGTCGTGGAAGCGCAGCAGCAGGCGCGCGACCGTGGACTTCCCGGCGCCGCTCGGCCCCACGATGCCGACCCGCTCGCCCGCCGCGACGGCGAAGGTGAGGCGCTCGTGCGCGGCGCGGCGCGTGCCGGGGTAGGTGAACGACACGGCCTCGAAGGCCACCGTGGGCGCGAGCGGCCCGGGGTCCCCGGCGGCGGGCGCGTCGACCACGGCCGGTCTCTCGGCGAGGATGGCGAGGATCCCGTCGGCCGCCGCCATCCCGAGCATGCCCTGGTGCAGCACGACGCGCAGCTCGCGGAGCGGGCGGAAGACCTCCACGCCCAGCATCAGGACGATCAGCAGCGCGTCCAGCTCCATCTGCCCGGCCTGCACGCGTACCGCCCCCCAGCCGAGCGCCAGCGCCGCCCCCACCGCCATGCCGACATCGGTGATCCCCCGGCCCAGGGTGTTGGTGCCGAGGACCCACATCGTGGACCGGAACAGCGCCCGGCCCTTCTCCTCCAGCAGCCGGGCGCGCGAGCCGCTCTGACCGAAGGCCTTGAGCGTGGCGAGCCCCTGGAGGGCGTCGAGGAACTCGGCGCCATACGCGGCGTAGGCCCGCTGGCGGGCGAGGCTGGCCCGGCTGTCCTTGCGGTGCCAGGCGACAGGGGCGACCAGGGTGACGAGGGCGGCCACCAGCAGGATGCCGGCCGTCGCGAGGTCGAAGACGGCCACGAAGACGAAGATCAGGAACGGTGTGAGGGCCGCAACGACAAGTTGCGGCAGATACTGACCGAAATAGACCTCCAGCTGTTGCACGCCCTCGACCATCGAGAGGATGACGTCGCCCGTCCGCGCCCGCGTCACGCGGGCCGGGCCGAGCGCGGTCACGTGGTCGTGGAGGCGGCGGCGGAGGGCGGCCTGGACCCGGGCGGCCGTGCGGTGGGCCACCATCGCGCGCGCGTACTCGAGCCACCCCCGGCCGACGATGAGGCCGGCGAGGACGAGCCCGGGGAGCGCCAGCGAGGACAGGGGGGCGCCGGCCAGGACCCGCCCGAGCAGCCAGCCGAAGAGGGCGAGGCGGGCGATGCCGACCGCGACGGCCAGGAGCCCGATCGCGACGGCACCCGTGATGCGGGCGCGCACGCCCCGCGTGAAGCTCCAGAGCTGCCGGTTGAGATACATCGCGGCGCGCTTACTGCGCGGCCGGCGTGCCGACCGGGATGAGCGCCGGCGGCACGCCCTGCACCCGCACCCGCACGAGCCACGGCGCGGCGCCGACCCGGTCGAGGGGAAAGTAGACGAGGGTGTTGCCGTCGCTCGTGCCGCCCGCCGGGACGCCCACGCTGACCCCCGTGCCCACGCCGATGCCGCCGCCCCACGTGCCGCCGCCGACGCCCACGCCGATGTGCGGGCCGCCGCCCCACGCGCCCGGCATGACGTCGATGGCCGTGGGGCGCACCTCGGTGCCGTCGGCCCTGACGACCGTCGCCTCTTCCAGGCGCCGTCCGTCCGTGTCGACCTCGATCTGCAGGCGGTCGCCGACGACCCGGTATCCCGCCGAGAGCGTCGCGCCGGCCGGCTGCTCGGCCGGCGTGTAGGGCAGGCTGGGGCCGGCGCAGCCGAGCATCAGCAGCGCCAGGGCGACGAGGAGCGAGCGGGCCATGGCAGACACCTCCGCGCCCATCGTATCCTGCCGCCCATGGAGACCGCCGAGTTCCGCCGTCACGCCCACGCGCTCGTCGACTGGATGGCCGACTACCTGGAGCGGGTCGAGACCTACCCGGTGCGCGCTCAGGTGAAGCCCGGCGAGATCGCCGCGCGCCTGCCCCTGGCGCCGCCCGAGGAGGGCGAGCCGATGGAGCGGATCGTCCGGGACTTCGAGCGCGACGTGCTGCCCGGGATGACCCACTGGCAGCACCCGAGCTTCTTCGCCTACTTCCCGGCCAACTCGAGCCCGCCCTCGGTGCTGGCCGAGATGCTCACGGCGACGCTGGGCGCGCAGTGCATGCTGTGGCAGACCTCGCCCGCCGCCACCGAGATGGAGACGCGCGTGCTCGACTGGCTCCGCCAGTTGATCGGGCTGCCCGAGGGCTTCACCGGGGTGATCCAGGACTCGGCGTCGAGCGCGATCCTCTGCGCCATCCTCACGGCCCGCGAGCGGGCGACCGGCTGGCGCGCGAACGAGGAGGGGCTGGCCGCCGGACCGCCGCTCACGGTCTACTGCTCCACCGAGACGCACTCGGCGACGGAGAAGGACGCCAAGGTGGCCGGCCTCGGGCGCCGCAACGTGCGCAAGATCGCCGTGGACGAGCGATTCGCGCTGCGCCCGGACGCCCTCGAGGCGGCGATCGTCGAGGACCGCGCGGCCGGCGCCGTGCCGGCCTGTGTCGTCGCCTCGCTCGGCACGACGGGCGTCGGCGCCATGGACCCGCTGCGCCCGATCGGCGAGGTGTGCCGCCGCCACGGCGTCTGGCTCCACGTGGACGCCGCGTGGGCGGGGAGCGCGCTCCTCCTGCCCGAGCACCGGGCGCTGCTCGACGGCATCGAGCACGTCGACAGCTTCGTCTTCAACCCGCACAAGTGGCTCTTCACGAACTTCGACTGCTCGGCCCACTTCGTGCGGGACCCCCGGGCCCTGGTGCGCACGCTCGAGATCCTGCCCGCGTTCCTCGACACGCGCGAGCGGCCGCAGGTGATCGACTATCGCGACTGGAGCGTGCCGCTCGGGCGCCGCTTCCGCGCGCTCAAGCTCTGGTTCGTGCTCCGGTCCTACGGCGCGGCGGAGCTCCGGCGCCGCATCGCCGCCCACATCGCGCTCGCCGGCGAGCTGGAGACCTGGCTGACGGCCGCGCCGGACTTCGAGCTGACCGCGCCCCGCAGCCTCGCGCTGCTGAACTTCCGCTACCGTCCGCGCGGCCTCGACGACCCCGCCGCGCTCGACCGCCTCAACGAGCGGCTGCTCGCCGCCCTCAACGACAGCGGCGCCCTCTACCTGACCCAGAACCGCGTCCGGGGCCGGTACAGCATCCGGGTGTCGATCGGCCAGCGCGCCACCGAGCGCCGCCACGTCGAGGCCGCCTGGCAGAGGATCCAGGAGACGGCCCGCGCGCTCGGGGCCTGACCCGGGCGTCGCGTCGGCATGCCACCGGCGGCCGGCCGGTCCGTCTCGATCCACCGGAGCCTCCTCGGCAACATCACGCTCGTCATCGTCGTGCTCGGCGCCGCCATCGTCGGGCTCATGCTCGCCGGCTCGCGCGAGACCGTGCACCGGCTGACCGGCGTCATCGTGGACGGGACGATCGCGCAGATCGAGCTGCGCCTGCGGGGGCTCTTCGCGCCCGTCGCCCACGACCTCCGGGTGCTCCGGTCGTGGGGCGAGGCGGGGGTGCTGGACGTCGACGATCCGGCCGGGATGAACCGGCTGCTGGAGCCGCTGCTCCGGGCGGACGCGCATCGCTCGGCCGCCATGCTGGCCGACGGCCGCGGGCGCGAGCACATCCTCTTCCGCCTGGACGGCACCTGGCGCAGCCGCCAGACCCGGCGCGATGCCTGGGGCACCCGCACGGCGTGGCGCGAGTGGCGCGACGGCGAGGGGCAGCCCGGGACGTTCTGGAAGGACGTGGACTACGATCCGCGGCGCCGCCCCTGGTACGCGGGGGCCACGGGCGTCCTCGACGCGGGCGCCGCCGCCGGCATCCACTGGACGCCGCCGTACACGTTCTTCACGCAGCAGGCGCCGGGCATCACGGCGTCGGTGGCGTTCCGGGGCCGGAGCGGGCGGGTCCACGTCGCCGGCTTCGACGTGCTGCTCAGCGACGTCTCGGCCTTCACCACCCGCCTGCGCGCGGGCCGGAACGGCGTCGTCGTGGTCCTCGCCGAGGACGGCCGCGTCGTCGGCTTGCCGCGCGACGCGCGATTCGAGCCGCTGGCGGCCCGGCAGGCGGCGCTGCTGGCCGCGCCGGACGCGCTCGGCGTGCCGGTCGTCCGGGACGCGCTCGGCGCGCTCCGCGGACGGCCGCCCGCGGAGGCCGGGCCGCGGCGCTTCGCGAGCGGCGGCGAGCCGTGGTGGGCGGACATGCGCGCCTTCGTCATGCCGGACGGGCCCCGGCTCTCGATCGCGGTGATGGTGCCCGAGGCCGACCTGTCGGGCGGCCTGGGGCCGGTCCGGCTGAGCATCCTCCTCCTCGTGATCGGCGGGCTCGCCGCCGCGATCGCCCGGGGGGCGGGGCTCGCGCGCCGGTACAGCCGGCCGATCGAGGCCCTGGCGCGCGAGAGCGATCGCATCGCGCGGGGCGACGTCGAGCCCGGCCCCGCGGTCGCGTCCTCGATCACCGAGGTGCGCCGTCTGGCCGAGGCGCACGAGCGCATGCGGCTCGGGCTGCGGACCCTGCTGAAGCTCGAGCGTGACCTGCAGCTCGCCCGGACGATCCAGCAGGACACGCTGCCCGAGCGCCTGCCCGCGCTGCCGGGCTTCGAGATCGAGGCGTGGAACGAGGCCGCGGACGCGACGGGCGGCGACACGTACGACGCGATCGGCTACGAGCAGCCGCCCGGCGCGCCCGCGCCGCGTCTCACCGACACGGGGGACCGGGCGGTGCTGCTGCTGGCCGATGCCACCGGGCACGGCATCGGCCCGGCCCTGTCGGTCACGCAGGTCCGCGCGATGCTCCGCATGGCCGTGCGCGCCGGCGCCGACGTGGCGACGATCGTCCGGCACATGAACGCGCAGCTCTGCGGCGATCTCTCCGACGGCCGCTTCATCGGCGCCTGGATCGGCGACCTCGATGTGCGGGCGGGGACGCTGACCAGCTTCAGCTGCGGGCAGGGGCCGCTGCTCCACTACCGCGCCCGCGAGCACGCGTGCCGGGTCGTGGAGCCGGACGCGCCCCCGCTCGGGGTCGTCGAGGACCTCGAGGTCGCGCCACGCGAGCCGCTCCGCCTGGAGCCCGGCGACCTCTTCATCGCGCTCTCGGACGGCGTGGTGGAGGCGGCGAACCCTCAGGGGGATCGGTTCGGCACCGCGCGGGTGGTCGACCTCGTCGTGCGACACCACGACGCCCCGGCCTCCGGGCTGCTGGCTGCCCTGCGCGACGCGATCGCGGCGTTCACCGGCCCTCACCCCGCCCGCGACGACCGCACCGCGCTGGTCGTCAAGCGGTCGGCGACCTAGGCGTTCGGCCCCCGTCCCATCGAGTGCGGCTGCCACCGCTGGAGCCCGCACTTCTCGAGCACCGCCGGGTTGACGCAGCTCCGCGGCCACCGCCCGCTCAGCACGAGCGCGATCTCGTGACCCACGCGCCGGCGGCGGGCCGGATCGAAGCGGGCGGAGGCCGAGGCCACGTGCGCGGTCAGGATGACGTTGTCCATCTTCAGCAGGGGATTGTCCGCGGCCGGCGGCTCCTGCTCCAGCACGTCGAGGCCGGCGCCGGCGATCCAGCCCTCCTGGAGGGCCTTGATCAGCGCCGGCTCGTCGACCGTCGGTCCCCGCCCGGTGTTGACGAACAGCGCCGTCCGCTTCATCTGGCGGAAGTGCTCCTCGCGCAGCAGGTGATGGGCGTCGGGCGTCGAGGGCGCGTGCATCGAGACGATGTCCGCGCGCTGGAGCAGCTCGGGAAGGCTCACCGGCTCCACGCCGTGGCGGCTCAGGGTCAGCTCCTCGACGTACGGGTCGTAGGCCACCATGTGGAGGCCGAACGCCCGCGCCCGCACGGCCACCGCGCGCGCGACGCGGCCGAAGGCGATGAAGCCCAGGGTCTGGCCCATGAGCCGCGGCAGCGTCAGCAGCATCGGGCGGCCCTCGCGCCAGCGCCCCTCCCGCACGAGGCGGTCCTGCACGACCAGCCGGCGGAAGCTGGCCAGGATCAGGGTGATCGCGTGGTCGGCCACCTCCTCGATGAAGGTGTCGGGGACGTTGGTGACCGGGATGCACCGCGCCGTCGCCGCCGCCACGTCGACCGAGTCGACGCCCACGCTGCCGAGGGCGATGACCTTGCAGCGCTCCAGGCTGTCGATGATCCGCCGGGTGATGGGGCGGCCCTTGGCGTAGAGCGCGTCGCAGTCGCCGACCGCGGCCGCGAAGTCCTGCTCGCTCGGCTTGTCGATCTCCACGATCTCGGCGCCGATGGGCCGGAGGGCCTCCATCTCGTACTCGTAGCCGCTGCCCGCGACGGTGAAGCTGACTCCGGCCGGGGTCGCCACCTTGAACTTGGCCACGCGTTGCCTCCTTGTCGGGATGCGGGCGCCCGCGGGGCGCCCGCGGGTCGATCAGGGCGCCTTGTGGAGGGCCCCGTCCTTCATGATCATGCGCAGGACGCCGCGATCCTGGAGGATCTCGACGTCGGCGAGGGGATCGCCCGCGACGAGCAGCAGGTCGGCCAGCGCCCCCGGCCGCACCACGCCGAGCTCGCCGGCCTTGCCCATGAGCTCGCCGCCGTGGCGCGTCGCGGCGACCAGCGTCTCCATCGGCGAGAAGCCGAGGACGTCGACGAAGAGCGCGAGGTCGCGGGCGTAGCCGCCGTGCGGGGTGTAGGCGAAGCCGTAGTCGCCGCCCGGCAGCACGCGGATGCCGCGCTTGCGCATCCGTCCCACCGTCTCCACCGACGCGGCCAGCTCGCGCTCGAACAGACGCGCCCGCTCGGCGGTGACGGACCAGCGGCCCTCGGCGCGGCTCAGCGCCTGGGTGATGCCGAGGGCGGGGGCGACGAAGACGCGGTCGCGGGCCGCCTCCAGCGCGTCCAGCGCCCGCTCGTCCGCGTAGTTGGCGTGGTAGAGCACCTCGACGCCGTGGCGGAGGGCCATCAGGACGGACTCCGCGCTCCGGCAGTGCGCGGCGACGCGCAGCCCCCAGGCGCGGGCCACCTCCATGGCGGCCGCCACCTCGGCGTCGGTCATCACCGTCTGCTCCGACGGCGCGCTGGACGTCCCCTGATCCCCGGAGACGTTCAGCTTCAGGAGGTCGACGCCCTCGCGGGCCAGCGTGCGGCACGCGCGCCGGATCTCGTCGGGGCCGTCGCACACCCAGCAGAACGTCGGCGTCGCGTGATGGGGCAGGTGCAGCCGGTTGGTGTCGCCGAGGCCGCCCGTCACCGTGATCTCCGGCCCGTTGGCGAGGAGCCGGGGCCCGGGCACGCGACCCGCGTCGATCTCCCGCTTCAGCACGACGTCCAGCCGGGGCTTGGCGGCGGCGGCGGAGAACGCGCTCGTGTACCCGCAGTCCAGCATCGTCCGGGCGTTGCGCACCGTGACGAGCATGTGCTCCTCGGGCGGCAGCTGCGTCATGTCGGAGGAGAGGACGTCGGCGAACGAGAGATGCGCGTGGGGCTCGATCAGCCCCGGCATGAGCGTGCCGCCACCACCGTCGACGACGCGCGCGCCCTCCGGCCGGGGCCCACGCCCGCCGGCGGTCACCGCGGCGATGCGGTCGCCCGCGACGAGCACCTCGCCGTCGAACGGCTCACGGCCCGTGCCGTCGAGGACGGTGACACCGGCGACGACCCAGGCACTCATCGGCTCCTCCGTCCCGCTCCCGATGCGACGGGCGGACGCCAGGCTAGCACAGCGAGGGTGGCGCTACACGCCCGTCCACCTCCTGCGGAGAGCGGACGCTGTGCGCGAGCGAGAAGCCGGGGAACGCGCCGCCGTCGTCGTCCACGCCGGCGTCGGCGGCGAGATCCTGGCGGGGATAGAGCGCAAGCCAGGTGCGGCCCATCCCGAAAAACGCCACTCCGGGCGGGGTCGGCAGGCGGGGCAGGCCGAGGGCGCCTGCATAGAACGCGGTCGCGCGCGGCCGGCCGGGCGTCAGCCTCCGACGGGGGCCAGCCCGCGGCGCGACCGCTTCCGGCGGAGCGCGCCGAGCCGGCGCTGGGCGGCGTCCATGTACAAATAGAGGACGGGCGTGATGTAGAGGGTCAGCAGCTGCGAGAGCAGCAGGCCGCCGACGACCGCGATGCCGAGCGGGCGCCGGGCATCGCCGGCGGCGCCCAGGCCGAGCGCGATGGGCAGGGTGCCGAGCAGCGCCGCCATCGTGGTCATCATGATGGGGCGGAAGCGCAGCAGGCAGCCGCGGTAGATCGCCTCGGCGGGGGTGGCGCCGCCCCGCTCGGCCTCCAGCGCGAAGTCGATCATCATGATGGCGTTCTTCTTCACGATGCCGACCAGCATGATGAGCCCGACGAAGCCGTAGATGTTGAGCTCCATCCCGAAGAGCAGCAGGGCGAGCAGCGCCCCCACCCCCGCCGCCGGCAGGCCGGAGAGGATCGTGAGCGGGTGGATGAAGCTCTCGTAGAGGACGCCCAGCACGAGGTAGATGACCAGCACCGTCACCAGCAGCAGCATCCCCTGGCCGCGCAGCGAGTCCTGGAACGCCTGGGCGGTGCCCTGGAAGCTGCCGGTCACCGTGGCGGGCAGACCGATCTCGCGCTGGATCCTGTCGATCTCCGCGACGGCCTGGCTCAGCGACACCCCGGGACGCGTGTTGAACGAGAGGGTCACCGACGGCAGCTGGCCGAGGTGGGTGACGGTGAGCGGGCCCAGGGCCGGCCGCAGGGTGGCGACCGCGTCGAGGCGCACGAGGTTGCCGTTGGCCGCGCGGACGTGCAGGCGCGACAGCGCCTCGGGGTCGCGCTGGTACTGGGGCGCCAGCTCCATGATCACCCAGTACTGGTTGGTCGGCGTGTAGATGGTCGAGACCTGGCGCGAGCCGTAGGCGCTGTAGAGCGCGTCCTCGATCTGGTCGGCCGTCACGCCCAGCGACGACGCCCGGTCGCGGTCGATGTTGACGACGACCTGGGGGCTCGTGATCTGCAGATCGGAGTTGACGTCGGTCAGCATCGGGAGCGCGCGGATGCGCTCCTGGAGACGCGGCGCCCACTGGTAGAGGTCGGTGAGGTCCGGGCTCTGGAGCGTGTACTGGTAGAGCGCCTTGGTGAGCTGGCCGCCGATCCGGATCGTCGGCAGGATCTGCGGGTAGACGCGGATGCCGGGCACGGTGGCGAGCTGGGGCCGCAGCTCGTCGATGACCTGCTGGGCGGGCGGGCGCTCGGCGTGCGGCTTCAGCCGCATGAAGAGCCGGCCGGTGTTCGGCACGATGTTGGAGCCGCCGGCGCCGATGGCCGAGAAGAACTGCTCGACGTGCGGCGACTTCCGGACGATGTCGGCCACCGCCACCTGCTTCTCCATCATGGCGTCGAAGGAGATGTCCTGGGCCGCCTCGGTGAACGCGAAGATCTGGCCGGTGTCCTCGTTGGGGATGAAGCCCTTGGGAATCGTCACGAAGAGCCAGGCGGTGAGCGCCATGCTGAGCACGAGGGAGGCCATGATCGTTCGCGGGTGGGCGAGCGCCCAGCGCAGCGAGGCGTCGTAGACGGCCAGCATGCGGGCGAAGAACCGCTCGGAGGCCGCGTAGAGCCGGGAGTGCGCGTGGCGCGGCTCGCGCAGGAAGCGGCTGCACAGCATCGGCGTCAGCGTGAGCGACACCACGCCGGAGACGATGATGGCGGCGCCGATCACCACCGCGAACTCGTTGAGCAGCCGGCCCACCACGCCGCCCATGAAGAGGACGGGGATGAAGACGGCGGCGAGGGACAGCGTCATCGAGACGATCGTGAAGGCGATCTCGCGGGAGCCGACGAGGGCGGCCTCCATCCGGCTCTTGCCCTCCTCCATGTGCCGGACGATGTTCTCCAGCACGACGACGGCATCGTCGACGACGAAGCCCACGCAGAGGGTGAGGGCCATCAGCGAGATGATGTCCACGGTGTAGCCGCCCAGGTACATCACGATGAAGGTGCCGATGAGCGAGAGCGGCACGGCGAGGCTGGGGATGATCGTCGCCGACAGGTTGCGCAGGAAGAGGAAGATCACCATGACGACGAGCGCGATGGCGAGCCCGAGGGTCAGCTGGACGTCGTGCACCGACTCCCGGATGGCGGCGGAGCGGTCGTAGAGGACGGTCAGCTTGACGGCGGCGGGCAGCTCCTGGCGGAAGCGGGGCAGCACGCTCCGGATGGCGTCCACCACCTCGACCGCGTTGGTGCCCGGCTGGCGCTGCACGGCGAGGACGACCGCGCGCTCGTCGTTGTACCAGGAGGCGACCTTGTCGGTCTGCACCCCGTCGATGACGCGGCCCAGCTGCTCCAGGCGCACCGGCGAGCCGTTGCGGTAGGCGACGATCAGGGGCCGGTAGGCGGCGGCGTCGGTCAGCTGCCCCGTCGCCTGGATGCTGAAGGCCTGGTGCTCGCCGTAGAGCGTCCCCGTCGGGCGGTTGACATTGCCGCGGGCGACCGCCTGCGCCACCTCGTCGATGCCGATCCCCCGGGACGCCAGCGCGCGCGGGTCCAGCTGGATCCGGACCGCGTACTTCTGCGAGCCGAAGACCTGCACCTGGGCCACGCCCTTGATGGTCGAGATGCGCTGCGCCAGGTTCGTCTGCGCGTACTCGTCCACGGTGTAGAGGGGCAGCGTGGGCGAGCTGAGCGAGAGGTAGATGACCGGCTGGTCGGCCGGGTTCACCTTCTGGTACGTGGGCGGCGTGGTCATCTCGCGCGGCAGGAGCGGGAGCGTCTTGGTGATCGCGGCCTGCACGTCCTGGGCGGCGGCGTCGATGTCGCGCTCGAGGGCGAACTGGATGGTGATCTGCGTCATGCCCTGCGCGCTCGACGAGGTCATCGAGTCGATGCCGGCGATCGTCGTGAACTGGCGCTCCAGCGGCGTGGCGACGGCCGAGGCCATCGTCTCCGGCGTGGCGCCGGGCAGAGTGGCCTGGACCTGGATGGTCGGGAAGTCCACGTTCGGCAGGTCGCTGACGGCCAGGAACTGGTAGGACATCACCCCGAAGATGAGGATCGCCGCCATCACCAGCGTGGTGAGGACGGGCCGCCGGATGAAGAGCGCGGGGCTCACGAGCGGGCCGGCTTGATGTCGACCTTGGTGCCGGGCGCCAGCCGCAGCTGCCCGTCGGTCACCACCTGCTCGCCGGGCTGGACGCCCTTGGCGATGGCCGTCTCGCCGCCCAGCCGCAGCCCGGGCTCCACGGGCCGGGCCTCGACGGTGCCGTCGGCCTTCACCACGAAGACGTAGGGCCCGCGCTGCCCGGGCAGGATCGCCGTGGAGGGCACGACCACGGCGCGCTGCTCGGCCAGGGTGAGGACGGCGTCGAGGAACTGGCCGGGCCAGAGCGCGTCGTCGGCGTTGGCGAACGTGGCCTTGAGCTGGATGGTGCCCGTCTGCTGGTCCGTCGTGTTGTTGATGAAGGTCAGCCGGCCGGTGGCCAGCACGGTGGCCTGGCTCGGCAGGCGCGCGACCACCTGGAGGGTGCCGGCGTCCCAGAACCGCCGGATGTCGGCCAGGTGGTGCTCGGGCACCGCGAAGGACAGGAGGATGGGGCGCACCTGGTTGATCACGACCATCGGCGTGTCGGCGTTCGCCTTGACCAGGTTGCCCGCCTGGACGAGCAGGTTGCCGGTGCGCCCGTCCAGGGGGGAGTGGATCCTGGTGTAGGCGAGCTGCAGGCGCGCGCGCTCCACGGCCGCCTCGTCGGCCCGGATCACCGCGCGCGTGTTGTCGACGGCGGCCCGGGCCGCGACGAGGGCGGCCCGGGCGTTCGCGATGGCGGCGCGGTCGGCGGCCACCGTCGCCAGCAGGGAGGCCATGGCCGTGCGGACCTGGTCGTACTGCTCCCGGGCGATCAGCTCCCGCTCGAGGAGCATCTGGTAGCGTTCTTCCTGGCTCCGGGCGTTGTCGAGCTGGGCCTGGTCGCGGGCGAGGTTGGCCTCGGCCTGATCCACCTCGGCCTCGCGCTGCGCGAGCGCGGCCTCGGCCTGTCCGCGCGCCGCCACGTCGCGGGCGACGTTGGCCTCCGCCTGGCGCAGCGCCGCCTCGAACGGGCGGGGATCGATGGTGAACAGCAGGTCGCCGCGCTTGACCGTCTGGCCTTCGCGGAAGTGCACGGTCATGACCTGGCCGTCGATCTGCGACTTGATCCCGACCGTCGTGAACGGCTGGACGTTGCCCACCGCGGTGACCTGGAGCGGCAGCAGCTTCTCCACGGCGACGGCGGCAGTGACGGGGACGAGCGGCGGCGGCGCCGGCGTGTTGCCCACCGCGCGGTCAGAGCAGCCGGCCGCGGCCCCGCCCAGCGCGAGGAGGAGGGCGGCCGCGGCGGCGCGCGCCGGGGCGATCATGGCGTCTCCTCCTGGGCCCGGGCGGACGCGTCCACGAGCACCTCCAGCCCGCTGACGACGAGGTTCCGCTCGCGGGCCGTCATCCGGCGCAGCACGCCCTCCATCGCATCCAGGCGCGTCGCCAGAAGATCCCTGGCCACCGTCCGGCCGTGACGGGTGAGGTCGAGGATGTAGACGCGCCGGTCCGTGGGGTGATGGGCGCGGCTCAGCATGCCGCGCTGCTCCAGCCGATCGACGATGTGCGTGATCGCGGGGAGGGTGACGCCGTAGGCCTTCGCCACCTCCCCCATGGGGCACTCGGGATGGTCGGCCACGTAGAAGAGCACCTGGGACTGCGCGTACGTGAGCTCGAGCTCCGAGGACTTCTGCCAGACGAACTTGCGAAAGGGGGTGGTGCCGAGCGCGTTGAGGAGGTCGAGCAGGCGCTGGGCGTCCTGGGTGATGGTGGCGGTGGCTCGGGTGCGGGCCATGGTGCCGACCATCCTCCACGGGGTTAACCATTAAGTCAATAAAGTATCGGGCCCCCCCCGAACCCTTAACGAGATAAAGCATTTCGGGGGCCGGGTGGCCCGGTCAGCGGCGGTACGACTCCGGCGCCCAGCGCGCGAAGAGCCCCGCCACGGCCGCGAGCAGCAGCGCCGTGCCGCCGAGAGCCGCATCGGCGCCGAGGAGATCCGTGGCGACGCCCAGGGCGAGGGGGCCGACCACGTAGCCGAGGTCGGCCAGCATCCGGAAGGCGCTCATGGCGGCAGCGTTCGTGCCGGGGGGCGCCACGTCGGCGGCGTAGGCGGCCGGCGCCGCGCCGCTCACGCCGATGGCCACGCTCCAGACCACGCAGGCGACCAGGAACCAGCCGTAGGAGGGCGCGAGCAGGAACACCGTCATCGACAGCCCGGAGAGCACCGTCGCCGGCACGATCACCGGCTTGCGCCCGTAGCGGTCGACGAGGACGCCCGAGGGATAGACGAGCGCGAGGCCGACCACGCTGGCGAGGGCGAGGCCGACGCCGATGCGGTCGGTGGTCAGCCCGAGGCGGTCCTGGGCCAGGACGGGGATCACGTTGAAGAGCCCGCCGGTGCGGGCGACGGCGTTCATGAACGCGATGGCGCTCACGAGCATGAACCCGCGATGGGCGGTCAGGCTTCGCACCTGGGCCAGGAAGGCCGGCGGCACCGCCGCCGCGGACGTCGCCCCGGCCGACCGGCGGCCGCCCGTCTCCGGGATGCGGAGCCACCCGAGAGCGGCGACGAGGGTGCCGGCGATCGCGTAGGCGACGAACGGCGCGTGCAGGCCGAAGCGGGCGGCGAGGACGCCGCCCGGCAACGGCCCCACGCCGACCGCGAAGAGGAAGATTCCCTGGTAGATCGCCATGACGCGCCCCCGCCGCGCCGGCGTCGTGATGTCGGCGAGGACGACCTGCCCGGCGATCAGCACCATGGCGGCGCCGGCGCCCGCCACGAACCGGGCGGCGACGAAGGTGGGGTAGTCGGGCGCGTAGGCGCAGGCGAGGTTGCCGGCGGCGGTCACGAGACCGCCCAGGGCGAGCGTGGTGCGCCGGCCGGCGCGGTCGGCCAGCTGGCCGGTGGGCATGGCGACGAGAAACCGTGCCAGCCCGTACACGGCGATGGCGAGGCCGATCGCCGACTGCGCGACGCCGAACGAGCGGGCGTAGAGGGCGATCGTCGGCACGATGCTGCCGAAGCCCAGCTGGTTGACGGCGATGAGCACGCACATCCAGACGAGGATCCGGTCGGCGTCGGGGCGGGGGGCGGTCATCGCGACCCGGCGATGCTATCGTACCGGCGGCTCGCATGTCTTCGATCACGGCGACGGCCGGCTCGCCCGCGCGGTGGGCCGTGCTCGGGGTGTGCGTCCTCGGCACGGTGCTGGTCTACATCCACCGGCTCGGCTTCGCTCCGCTCGTGCCCACCTTCGTGGCCGAGCTCGGGCTGACGTACGGCGCCGCCGGGACGCTCATGGCCTCGTACTTCTGGACCTACATCGCGGTCCAGCTGCCGATGGGCGCGATCACCGACCGCATCGGGGCCCGGCGGACGATGCTGGGATCGCTGGCGCTGCTCGGGGTCGGGGTCGTGGCCTTCGTCCTGAGCCGCGGCTACGCGGACAGCCTGCTCGCGCGCGCCCTCGTGGGACTGGGATCGGCCGGCTTCTGGCTGCCGAGCCTCCGGCTGATCCAGGAGTGGTTCCCGGCCCACGAGCGCGGACGGGCCACCGGGATCTGCTCGGCGGGCGGCGGCATCGGTGGCACGGCGGCGCTGCTCCTGCTGCCGGTGCTCGTCGAGCCGCTCGGCTGGCGCTGGGCGTACGCCGCCACGCTGCTGCCGTGGCTGGCCATGGTCGCGCTCACGGCCTGGCTCGTGCGCGCCGGGCCGCTCGCGACGCCGGCGAGCCCGGCCGGCGCGCTGGGGCCGGCGGGCGGCCTCGCGCGGGCGGCGCGCGCGCCCGGCGTCGCAGGGCTCTGCGTGGCGGCGTTCACCTCGTATGCGGCGTTCGTCGGTCTCATCACCTGGCTGCCCGCGTTCCTGGTCCGGCAGGAGGGGCTGTCGCCCTCGCAGGCCGGGCTCGTCACCTCGCTCGTGACCGCGGGCACCATGCTCTCGTGGCCGTTGGCGGGGGTGCTCTCCGACCGCCTGGGGCGGCGCAAGCCGATCTATCTCGTGAGCCAGGCGCTGGGTGCCGCGGGCTGCCTCGCCCTCGCCTGGCTCGTGCCCGGCGCGGGCCTGGGCGCCGGCCTCGCGGCCGCCGGCTTCATCGGGCTGGCGCTGGGCGGCATGGTGCTGCCCATCGTGATGCTCATCGACTTCGTGCCGCCGCGTCTCGTCGGCATCGGCTCCGGCCTGCTGAACACCTGCTGGCTCCTCGGCGGTCTCGTCGCCCCCGGCGTCCTCGGACGCCTCATCGACGCGACGGGAAGCTTCCCGGCCGCCTTCGTGGGCTGCGCGATCCTGGCCACGCTCGCGCTCGGCGCGGTGGCGCTCGTGACGGAGCCGGTCGCTGCGCCGCGGCCCGGGCGCGGGTAGGATGGGGCGACCGAGACCGCCGGGTCACCCGGGGGACATTCGAGAGGAGACGTCGATGGGACAGGGGTTCGCCGTGTTCGCCGGGATCGCTCCCGAGATCATCCGTGCCGCCGCCCGGGAGGCGGAGACGCTCGGGTACCGCTCGTTCTGGGTGAACCACCCGGGCGCCACCGACGGCCTGGTCGGGCTCGCCCACGCCGGCGAGGAGACGCGCCGCATCGAGCTGGGGGTGGGCGTGATCCCGCTGCACACGCGCGGACCCGAGAGCATCGTGGAGGGCGTGCGCGCCAACGCGCTGCCGCTCGACCGGCTCCTGCTCGGCGTCGGCAGCCCGAATCCCGGCTCGCTGGCCCGCGTGCGCGACGGCGTGGCGGCGATCCGGGCGCGGCTGCAGACCCGCGTCGTCGTCGCCGCGCTCGGCCCGAGGATGTGCCGGCTCGCCGGGGAGGTGGCCGACGGCGTCCTCTTCAACTGGCTGACGCCCGA
>JAICGY010000024.1 GCA_025922915.1 Candidatus Methylomirabilota bacterium
ACGATGATCGGCGGGGTACTACACGGCCCAGAAGACACGGCCCCCCGAGGCCCGCCCCCCACCGCCCACCCCCGCCCGGGTCACGCCGGGAAGACCCGCCGCACGCGGCGGCGAGCGCAGGCATAGCCCAGGCAAGCCCAGGTGGCCCAGGCAGGCCGACTTCGTACCTCCGGCTTTTCGGGGGCTCCCGGTGAGCCGCTGTGTCTCCGGGTTAAGTGGTAGCATCGCGGCACGATGGGGCGGGAGTTGCCGGTGGTGCCGACGACGGTGTGCGGGTCGCATGCGTTGCCGTCGTGGGTGCACCTGGTACGGGAGGCGCAGGCGGGCGACCGGCTGGGGCCGACGGACCTGCAGGAGGCGTACGACGACGCCGTCCGGATCGCGATCCGCGACCAGATCGAGGCGGGGGTCGACGTCATCTCGGACGGGGAGATGCGGCGGTCGACCTTCATCCGCGGCTTCTACGAGCGCCTGACCGGGCTGCGCCCGCTGCCCGTGCCGCGGCGCCTGGGGCCGCCGAACTACGACTCGCACTGCCCCTACGAGATCGTCGACCGCATCGCCGCGCCCGGGGGGCTCGGCATCGTGGACGAGTTCCGCTTCGCGCGTGCCCACGCCGACCGGCCCATGCGCGTGGCCGTGCCCGGGCCGCTCACCCTGCTGATGCCGCTGCGCCGGGGCGGCCCCTACGCCTCCGAGGACACGCTGCTGGCCGACCTGGTGACGGTGGTGCGGAGCGAGGTCCGGGCGCTCGTGGAGGCGGGCTGCGACTTCGTGCAGATCGACGAGCCGAACTGGGTCATGGGGGCGGGCAAGCACCGCGTCGTGCGCGCGGGCCCGGGACCCATGCTCGAGGCGCTCCGCGAGGTGCTGGCCGGCGTGCGCGCCAAGACGGCGCTGCACGTCTGCTTCGGCAACGCCCACAACAACTCCTTCGCCACGCCGCGCCGCTACGCGCCGCTCTTCCCCGGGCTCCTGGACGCCCCCGTCGACCAGTTCGTGCTCGAGTACGCCAACCGCGAGATGGCGGAGATCGAGCTGTGGTCGACGTTCGCGACGGGCAAGGAGGTGGCGGTCGGCGTGGTGGACGTCAAGGCGTTCCGCGTCGAGACCGCCGAGGACGTCGCGGACCGCGCGCGCGTGGCGCTGAAGCACGTCCCGGCCGACCGGCTGTGGCTGGTCCCCGACTGCGGCCTCTGGGAGACGCCGCGCTGGGTGGCGGTGTCCAAGCTGCGCTCGATGGTGGCCGCGGCGCGCCTCGTGCGCCGGGAGCTGTCGGGGCGGTCGTGAGCGAGGCGCGCCGGCCGCCGTCACGGATCAGCGCCACCCGCGTGCTCGCCGACCTGCGCCAGGCCTCGCGGCGGGGCGATCGGGCGGCGCTCGCGCTCGCCCTCGACGCCATGCGGACGCTGGCGCTCTCGCCACGCTACTGGGAGAAGTACCTGACCCTGCTCCGCAACCCGCTGGCGCGCCTCGTCGACCTCCTCGTGATCAAGCAGGGCGAGCGCATCGCCCACCAGAAGGGCTGGAAGCCGCGGCGGCCACCGGCCGCTCCCGCCCGCACGCGGGCGCGCAGGGAGCCCGTCAGGCGCCGGCGCCCGGCGGCCACCGGCGCCCAGCCCTCGCTCTTCGAGTGACCCGGGTCTTCGTCGTCGTCAACCCCGCCGCCGGCGGCGGGCGGACGGCGAAGCGCTGGCCGGCGATCCGGGCCGAGCTCGAGCGGCTGGGCGCGGACTTCGCCTTCGCCCTGACCACCGCCCGCGGCGAGGCCACCGCCCTCGCACGGCGCGCCGTCGCCGAGGGGTGGCCGCGTGTGGCCGCGGTGGGCGGCGACGGCACGCTCAACGAGGTGGTGGAGGGCGTGGTGGATCCGGAGGGGACCGCGCGGGCGGCGGTGGGCCACGTGCCGACCGGGCGGGGCCGCGACGGCGCCCGCAACCTCGCGCTCGCCGTGGCGCCGCGCCGGGCCGCGCGCAACCTGGTGGAGGGCGGCGAGCGGCGGGTCGATCTCGGCATCGCCGAGTGGCCGGACGGCCGGGGCTGCTACTTCGTCAACGCCGCCGGCGTCGGTCTCGATGCCGCCATCGCCCAGGCGACGGCGCCGTCCACCGGCCGCGGCAGGCTGCCGTACCTGCGCGCGGTCCTCGCCGCCCTGCCGGGGCACCGGCCGGTGCCCGCCGAGATCATGGTCGACGACGCGTTGCACTGGCGGGGCCGCGTGACCGCGGTGGTCGTCGCCAACGGCGCGTCCTACGGGGGCGGCATGCGGATCGCGCCACGCGCCGATCCCGCCGACGGGCGCCTGGACCTCGTCGTGGTCGGCGACATCGGCCGGCTCGGGCTGCTGGCCTGGCTCCCGGCCCTCTACACCGGCGCGCACCTGCGTCACCCGCGCGTCTCGCACCTGCCCGTCACCCGGGTGCGGGTCGAGGCGCCCTCGCCGCTGCCGGTTCACGTGGACGGCGAGGCGGCGCCGCCGACGCCGGTGACCTTCACGATCGCGCCCGGCGCCCTGCGTCTCGCGGGCTGAGCGCGCCCGCGCGTTGACAGCCAGGGCCCGGCGGCCGATACTACCCCTAGGGGGTATCATGGCCGCCAGGACACCGTCGTGCTGAACGAGGAGACGAAGACCAGGGCGCGGGCCCGGCTGCGCCGCATCGAGGGGCAGGTCCAGGGGCTGCAGCGGATGCTCGACAACGACGCCTACTGCGTCGACATCCTCCTGCAGATCTCCGCCGTCCAGGGCGCGCTGGACCAGGTCCAGCGGCTGCTGCTCGGGCGGCACATCGAGTCCTGCGTCGCCGACGCCATCCGCTCCGGCTCCCGCAGCGAGCGGCAGCAGAAGATCGACGAGCTGCTGGATGTCTTCTCGCGCTTCGGAGGCAAGTGACGTGGCGCCCGACGCGGCGGCGAGCGGCACGGCGCCCGGGCGACTGACGCTGCCCGTGCGGGGCATGCACTGCGCGGCCTGCGTGGGCAAGGTCGAGCGCGCGCTCGCGCGCGTGCCGGGCGTCACCGTGGCCACGGTGAACCTGGCCACCGAGCGGGCGACCATCGAGCACGATCCCGGCCGCGCGTCGGTGGACGATCTGCGGCAGGCGGTGGCGGCCGCCGGCTACGAGCTCGCGGAGCCGCCCGCCCCGTCGGACGGCGAGCCCGACGACCGCGAGCGGGCCGAGCGGGCGCGCGAGCAGCGGGTGCTGCGGCGCCGCTTCCTCGTGGGCGCGGCGCTGTCGGCGCCGGTCGTGCTCGGCAGCATGCCGGAGCTCTTCCCGTGGGCGCCCGCGGCGCTGCGCGATCCCTGGGTCCTCCTGCTGCTGACCACCCCCGTCCAGTTCTGGGTCGGGGCCAGCTTCCACGCCGGCTTCCTGCGCGACCTGCGCCACCGGACGGCGAGCATGGCCACGCTGGTCTCGCTCGGCACGAGCGCCGCCTACCTCTTCAGCCTGGCCGTCACCCTGCGGCCCGATCTCTTCGCCTCGATGGGGGCGATGACCTACTACGAGACGGCCGCGGTGGTCATCACGCTGGTCGTCCTGGGCCGCTGGCTCGAGGCGCGCGCCCGCGGCCGGACGTCCGAGGCGATCCGCCGCCTGGTGGCGCTCGCCCCGCGCACCGCGCGCGTCCTCCGCGACGGCGCGGAGCACGACGTCCCCACCGCCGACGTCCTCGTCGGCGACCTGGTGCGCATCCGGCCCGGCGAGCGCATCCCGGTGGACGGCACGGTGGTCGAGGGCACCTCCAGCGTGGACGAGTCGATGCTCACCGGCGAGAGCCTTCCGGTGGAGAAGGCCCCGGGAACGGGCGTCGTCGCGGGGTCCGTCAACCGGACGGGCAGCTTCGTGTTCCGCGCCACGCGGGTGGGGCGCGAGACGACGCTCGCCCGCATCGTGGCCCTGGTCGAGGCCGCCCAGGGATCGCGGGCGCCGATCCAGCGACTCGCCGACCGCGTGGCCGCGGTGTTCGTGCCGATCGTCCTGGCCCTGGCGGCGGCGACGCTCGCCGGCTGGTGGTGGCTCGGGCCGGAGCCCGCGTTCCTCCACGCCCTGACCGCCTCGGTCGCCGTGCTGGTCATCGCCTGCCCGTGCGCGATGGGCCTCGCCACCCCGACCGCCATCATGGTCGCCACCGGGCGCGGCGCCGAGCACGGCGTGCTCGTGCGGAGCGCGGCGGCGCTCGAGACGCTCCACCGGGTGGACACGCTCGTGTTCGACAAGACGGGCACGCTCACCGTGGGGCGGCCGACGGTCACCGACGTCGTGGCCCTGGCCGGGGGCGAGGACGAGGTGCTCGCCCTGGCCGCGGCCGCGGAGCAGGGCTCGGAGCACCCGATCGGCGAGGCCATCCTGAGCCGGGCCAAGGACCGTGGCCTGGCGCTGCCGCCCGTCGCCGGGTTCACGACCGTGCCGGGGCAGGGCATGGACGCGATGGCGCCCGACGGCCGCGTGCTCCTCGGCAATCGCACGCTGATGGACGCGCGCGGCATCGAGGTGGACGCCGCCGCCGCGGCCCGGGCCGAGGCCCTCGCCGCGGAGGGCAAGACGGTCGTCCACCTGGCGCTCGCGGGGCGGCTGCTGGGGCTCGTGGCCGTGGCCGACGTGCTGAAGCCGGAGGCGGCGGCCACGGTGGCGCGCCTGCGGGCGCAGGGGCTCGCGGTGGTCATGCTCACCGGGGACCACCGGGCGACCGCGGAGGCCGTCGCGCGCCAGGCCGGGATCGAGCGCGTCCTCGCCGAGGTGCTGCCCGAGGACAAGACCCGCGAGGTGGCCCGCCTGCAGGGCGAGGGACGCCGGGTCGCGATGGTGGGCGACGGCATCAACGACGCGCCCGCGCTGGCCCAGGCCGACGTCGGCATCGCGATGGGGTCGGGCACCGACGTCGCGATGGAGGCCGCCGACGTCACGCTCATGCGCGGCGACCTGCGCGGGGTGGAGGCCGCGGTCTCCCTCTCCCGCCGGACGATCCGGATCGTCAAGGAGAACCTGGTCTGGGCGTTCGGCTACAACATCGTCCTCATCCCGGTGGCCGCCGGCGTGCTGTACCCGGTGTGGGGCGTCCTGCTGTCGCCGATCCTCGCCGGCGCGGCGATGGCGTTCTCGTCGGTGTCCGTGGTGACGAACAGTCTCAGGCTCAAGCGATGGAGGCCCAGCGATGGCGGTTGATCCGGTCTGCAAGATGGACGTCGAGCCCGCGCGCGCGGCCGCGCAGTCGAGCTACCAGGGGAGCACCTACTACTTCTGCGCGGTCGGCTGCAAGCAGAAGTTCGACCGGGAGCCCGAGAAGTACCTGGCCGGCGGAGCCAGCCCGATGCAGCGCTGATGCTCGAGCCCCCGCTGCTGCGCGGCCGGGACCGCTACGAGCGGGTGATGGAGGGCCGGGTGGACAGCCTCCACGACGACGCCCTCACGCACACGGTCGTCCTCGAGGACCCCGACCGGGCCCTCGAGGCGACCGTGGTGGCCCTGCCGCCGCCCGGCTACGAGATCCGCACGGCGGCTCTCCGGCCGCTGCGGGGCGCGTTCGACCCGGCGGTGGTCGAGGCGTTCGCCAGCCTCGCCGGCACGGCGATGGTCGGCGGCCTGACCCGCCGGGTGGCGGCGGCCACGGGCACGGGTCCCGGCGCCGCCCTCGCCGTGGACGCCATGATCGAGGCGGCCCGCCTGGCGCGCCAGGTGACCCGGATGCCGCGCGAGGAGGCGGCGCGCGCGGGCTCCGGCGACCCGCTGGCGTGCTGGATCCTCGACACCACGGGGTGGGCGGCCGAGCTCCCGGACTCGTGCTTCACCTACAGCGCGGCCGGCCGGGCGCTGCTCGGGACGCGGCCGGTGGCCGTGGCGGCCGTGCCCGACCTCTACAGCCCGCGCCCTGGGCAGCGCGGAGTCTTCGAGCGCCGCAAGGTGGCGCGTCTCGAGCGCGCGGGCGGCCGGCTCCGGCTCTTCCACTCGATGCACGACAACGTGCACGGCTTCGAGCTGCGCTGCGAGATCGACCTGGCCTCGGGGCGGGTGGTGCACGCCGAGCACGTCACGCCCCGGCTGCCCTACGCCGGCATCTGCTCGGAGCCGCAGCACCGCCTCGCCGCGCTCGTCGGCGAGGCGGTCGACGCCGGCCTCCGCAAGCGCATCCAGGCCTCGCTCGGGGGGCCGGCCGGGTGCGCGCAGCTCCACGACCTCACCGCCGACCTCCTGAAGCTCCTCGCCTGAGGCCCGGCGCCGCCGGCGGTCGTCGTCCCGGGCGGGCGCTATCCGCCGAGGCGGGCGAGCCAGGTGTCCAGGTGGCGTGCGGGGTCGAGATCGCCGAGACCGACCGAGTCCGGCGCACGGCCGGCGAAGGCCGCCAGCGGAGCGAGACCGACCAGCTCGGCGCGCGCGACCCGCAGGCCCGCGCGCGCGGCCTCGGCGCGCACGGCGTCGAAGGCGGCGGGGATCGAGGTGCGCCGGTAGTCCAGCAGGTTCATGGAGACCTGCACGCAGCCGCGGCTGGCCAGGGGCACCCCGAGGGCCTGGAGCGCGGGCAGGCCGCCGCCGCTCTCGCGCACCGCGGCCGCGATCGCGCGGGCGGCGGCGAGGTCGGCCGAGGCGAGCCAGACGTTGTAGGCGACGAGGACGTCGCGGGCGCCCACCAGCACCGCGCCCGACCGCGCGTCGAAGCGGGCGGGGCCCGCGTCGGGCGCGCCCGCCCCGGTGGCGAGCCGCGCCGCCAGCCCCTCGTACTCGCCGTGGCGGAGCTCGCGGAGGGCGTGCCGCTCCGGGCGGGTGGCGGCGTGCGCGTAGTAGTAGACGGGCAGCGCGTGGCGCCGCGCGATCTCCCCGCCGACCTCGCGGGCGAGCGCGGCCGCCGCCGCCATGTCGAGCCCGGCGAGGGGCACGAACGGCAGCACGTCGAGCGCGCCGATCCGCGGATGCATCCCGCAGTGCGCGCGCATGTCGACGTGCCGCACGACGGCGGCGGCGAGCGCGAGGGCGGCGGCGGCGACGGCGGCGGGGGCGCCGAGGAGCGTGTACACCGAGCGGTGATGGTCGGCGTCGGCGTGCACGTCGGCCAGCGTCACACCGGGCACGGCGCGCACGGACTCCGCGAAGGCGTCCAGCCGGGCGCGGTCGCGGCCCTCGCTCACGTTCGGCACGCACTCCACGATCGGTGCCGTCGGCACGGCGGTATACTACGCGGGATGCCGCGCCTGCCAGCGGGCAAGCTGCCCCCGGACGTCCTCCAGGCCCTGCTCGACAAGCACGCGACGCGCGATCCGCGCGTCGTCGTCGGGCCGCGGGTCGGCGAGGACGCCGCCGTCATCGACCTCGGCGACCGCTACCTCCTGGCCACGGCCGATCCCATCACGTTCGCCACGGACGAGATCGGCTGGTACGCGCTCCACGTCAACGCCAACGACATCGCCGTGCGCGGGGCGCGCCCCCGGTGGTTCCTGGCCACGCTGCTGCTGCCGGCGGGCTCGACCACCGACGAGTCGGCGGCCGCCCTCTTCGCCCAGCTGGCCGAGGCGTGCGAGACGCTGGAGGTGGCGCTCGTCGGCGGCCACACCGAGGTGACGCCCGCCGTCGATCGGCCCGTCATCGCGGGCACGATGCTGGGGGAGGTGGCGCGCGACCGCCTCGTCACCACCGCGGGGGCGCGCGTCGGCGACGCCGTCGTCATGACGAAGGGCGTGCCGCTCGAGGGCGCGGCCATCCTCGCCCGTGAGAAGGAGGCCGAGGCGCTCGCGCGCGGCGTGCCGCCGGCGCTGATCCGCCGGGCGAAGGCGCTGCTGCGCGCCCCCGGCCTCAGCGTGCTGCCGGAGGCCGAGATCGCCTGCGAGCTGGCCACGGTTCACGCCATGCACGACCCGACCGAGGGCGGCATCGCCACCGCCCTGCACGAGCTGGCGGCGGCGGCGGGCGTCGGCGTGCGCATCGACCGCGACCGGATCACGGTGCTGCCGGAGGGCCGCGCGCTCTGCGAGGCCTTCGGGCTCGACCCGCTCGGCACCCTCGCCTCCGGCGCGCTCCTGCTGGCCCTGGCGCCCGGGGACGCCGGCGTCGTGATCCACGCGCTGGCGCGCGAGGCGATCGACTGTCACTACATCGGCCAGGTGGTCCCGGCGGCGCAGGGCGTGACGCTCACCGACGGCACGCGGCAGTGGCCGCTGCCCGTCTTCGCCCGCGACGAGATCGCGCGGCTCCTCGAGGAGGCCTGACCGTGCCCGTGCTCGGATACTCGCGCCGTCCCGTCGCGCTCGGCACCCGCGGCATGGTCGCGTGCTGCCACCCGCTGGCCGCCCTGGCCGGCGTCGAGACGCTCAAGGCGGGCGGCACCGCCGCCGACGCCGCCGTGGCCACCAACGCGGTCCTCGCCGTGACCCAGCCCAACAACTGCGGCCTCGGCGGCGACCTCTTCTGCCTCTACTACGAGGCGGCCACGCGCCGGGTGTACTTCCTGAACGGCGCCGGGCGGTCGGGCGCCCGGGCCTCGCTCGCGGAGCTCGAGCGCCGGGGCATGGCCCGCCTGCCGGTGATCGGCGCGCCCACGGTGAGCGTCCCCGGCTGCGTGCGGGCGTGGTCCATGCTGCTCGAGCGGTTCGGCACGCGCCCGCTGGCGACGCTGCTCCAGCCTGCGATCGAGCACGCCGAGCGGGGCTTCCCGATCTCGTCCATCGTGAGCCAGGCGATCGCGGAATACGCGCCGGTCACGCCGGACCCCGAGTGGCACCGCGTGTTCGCGCCGGCCGGCCGGCCGCCCGCGCTCGGCGAGCGGTTCGTGCAGGCCGACCTGGCGCGCACGCTGCGCGCGCTCGCCGCCGAGGGGCCCGACCTCTTCTACCGCGGCGCCGTCGCCCGCGCCATCGCCGACCGGATGGCCGAGGACGGGTTCCTCACGCCGGAGGACCTGGCCGCGCACGCGGGCGAGTGGGACGAGCCGGTGTCGACGACCTACCGGGGCGTCACCGTCCACGAGACGCCGCCGCCGACCCAGGGCGTGGCCACGCTGCTCGCGCTCAATCTCCTGGAGGACGACGCGCTCTCGCGGCGCGCCCTGCACTCCGTCGACCACCTGCACCTGCTGCTCGAGATGGTCAAGATCGCCTACGCCGACCGCGACCGGTGGATCGGCGACCCGCGGCAGGCGCGCGTGCCCGTGGCCGGCCTGCTGGACAAGGGCTACGCGGCGCGCCGGCGCCGCGCGTACGACCCGCGCAAGGCCGGGGCCTACGCCGCCGGCGATCCGGAGGGCGACACCACCGGGTTCGTCGTCGCCGACGAGGCCGGCAACGTCGTCAGCGTCATCCAGAGCCTGTTCAACGCCTTCGGCTCGGGCATCGTGGTGCCGGACGCCGGCGTCGTGCTGCAGAACCGCGGCCGCCACTTCGTCACCGACGATCCGGCGCACCCGAGCGCGCTGGCGCCGGGCAAGCGGCCGTTCCACACGCTGATGGCCGCCCTCGCCACCCGCGACGACCGGCCCGTGCTGGGCTTCGCCACCATGGGCGGCAACGGGCAGGCCATGTTCCACGTCCAGGTCCTCACGAACGTCCTCGACTACGGCCTGGACATCCAGGAGGCGATCGAGCGGCCGCGGTTCCTCATCGGCGCCTTCCTGCCCGACGAGCCCGCCGACACGATCCACCTGGAGGCGCGCGTGCCGGCCGCGGTGTTCAGCGGGCTGCGCCGGCGCGGCCATCCCGTCAAGCCGGCCCCCGAGCTCTTCTACAAGTGCGGGCACGCCCACGGCATCGCGGTCGGCGACGGCGTGTACATGGGTGGCGCCGACCCGCGGGGCGACGGCATCGCCCTGGGGTTCTGAGGACCCGTGCTCCGCCTCGTCGTCGCGCTCCTGCTCGCCACCGCCCTCGCCGGCCCGCTGGCCGCCGGCCGCCTGCCCGCCGCCCACGCCGCGGACTGGGGGCAGATCCGCCCGGGTACGAGCACGAAGGAGACCGTCCGCGCGCGCTACGGGGCGCCGACGCGGGTGGACCGCACGAAGGAGCAGGGCTACGAGCTGGAGGACTGGGTGTACGAGGCCGCCCAGGCGCCGGTCGGCATGGACCGCCTGGTCGTCCACTACGGCCTGCTCGCCGACGGGGCGTTCAGGCCCGAGGTGGTCCGCGGCTTCCGCCTGGAGCCCAAACGCGGCTCCTTCAACCGCAAGCTCATCATCGACGGCTGGGGCTCGCCCGACCGCCAGACGCAGCAGGACAACGAGCAGGTCCTGCTGTTCCGCGAGGGGCTGCTCGTCTACCTCCACGAGGACGGGCAGGCCCGCCTGATGGTCTTCTCGCTGCCCCAGCCGCTCTCCAAGCCGGCCGCCACCCCGCGCTGACCCCCGCGTCCTACAGGGCGCGGAGGAAGGCGACGAGCGCCTGCTTCTCGTCGGACGCGAGCTTCACTCCGAGCACCAGGTTGAAGAACTCCACCGTGTCCTCGAGGGTGAGCAGCCGGCCGTCGTGGTGGTAGGGCGGAGAGTCCTTGATGCCGCGCAGCGTGAAGGTCTTGATCGGCCCGTCGGCGATGTTGCGCTGGTCGTTGATCGTCTCCGGCGTGTAGAAGCGCTCGAGCTTCAGGTCGTGCATCCGGTCGTCCAGGTAGAAGGGCGGCACGTGGCACTCGGCGCAGCGGCCCTTGCCGAAGAAGACCTCCTGGCCCTTCAGCTCCTCCGCCGTCGCCCGGGAGGGGATCAGCCGGCCGAACGGGTCGAGCTTCGGCGCCGGCGGAAAGTCGAAGATGTTCTGCATCTGGGCCATCATGACGACCTGGCTCGCCCGGTCGGGCAGGTTCACGCCCTTCTTGGCGGCGGTGACGTGGTCGCCGTCGAAGTACGCCGTGCGCTGCTCGAACTCGGTGAAGTCCTCCACCGAGCGCAGCGACCGCTTGGAGCCGTGGATCTGCTGGTTGTGCATGCCCCGCAGGCTCACGGTGTCGATGCGGAAGCGTGCCGCCTGCGGGCGGGTGTCCGGGTTCTCGTGGAAGGCCGCGTTCGTGTGGCCGTTCGTGTGGCAGTCGAGGCACGCGACGCCCAGGCTGGGCGCCCGCACCTTCCGGTCCTCGGTCTGGTTGAACTGCTGTTGCGGGAAGGGCGTGAGGAGCAGCCGGAGGCCCTCGATCTGGACGGGCGTCAGCTTGCCCTTCAGGAGGGCGTAGTAGTTCCGGATGGTCAGCACCTGCCCCTGCGAGACGTCGCCCAGGTCGGGCCGGGTCGTGAGGAAGATGGGCGGCGGGAACTCCGGCGTCAGGTGCTCGGGCAGATCGAACGCGATGTCGAACCGCTCGAGGTCGCGCTCCTCCGCCCTGCGGATCGCGTCGATCTGGGCGGCCGGGAACACCATGCCCCCGGCGGCGTGCTTGGTGTGCGGGAGCGGCCGGAAGCCAGCCGGGAACAGGTTCCTCTGCTTGATGTCGTCCGGCGACATCGCGGCCAGCTGGTCCCAGGTCACGCCGGCCGGCAGCTTCACGCGCACGCCCTCCTGGACCGGCTTCCGTCCCGCCGACATCATGACCCGGGCCGGCCGGTTGCCGAGGTCGTACCGCTCGGCGAGCAGCGCGCTCTGCCGCTGCACGAACTTGTCCTTCGCGGCCGCATCCTCTTGCAGGATGGCCTCGAAGCTCTTCTCGACGACGACCGGCATGTAGCTCTCGGCCTTCTCGCCGGGCGGCGCGTCCGCCGCCGGCCGCTGCGCGTGGCTGGTGGTGGCTATCGGCGCGAAAACGACGACGAACATCGCGGTCGAGGCAGTCGCCAGCATCGTGAACCAGGCACGCGTGGACATCTCCGGCTCCTCTTCTCGGCAGGGTGATCGGCCGACGACGGAGCAATCGCGCTGCCAGCGTTCAGGCGGGCGGGCCGGGCTCGGGACGCGCGGCGACGGCGACGGGGGTTCTGTGGTCCGCCTCGTCGTCGCGCGCCTGCTCGCCGCCGGCATCGCTGGCCGCCGCCGCTCGCCCGGCGCGGCCTCGCTTCCGCGGCCGGGGCGGCCCGGGCCGCGTGCGCCGTCACTCATGAGGAGACTTGTGGTGCTCGCCACGGCCGCACATCCCGCCGCGGCCCGACTTCCTCCCTTCCCCCGTCTGGAGCGCTCAACCGCAGCACGCGGTCGAGGCGCCCGCAGGCGAAGAAGCCGCTCGGCGGAGGCTCTCTGCGAGCTTGTCCATCTTGCCCGCCGCGCCCTTGCGGACCATCTTCCCGACGTCGACGGCCTGGACGATCTCCTGCTCGTCGACGCCGTACTCCTTGGCCTTGCCGACGTGATACTCCAGACACGACAGGCAGTTCGCGGTGACAGACGCCCCGATGGCGACCAGCTCGGTGATCCGATCGTCGAGTTTCATGGTCTGGCCCCCTTTCCGTCCGTATAGACGGAGGTCAGGGCGCGGGGGATACACGCAGGATCTTCGGCTCGCACGCCAGCTCGTTCCGGTCGTCCCGGTAGAAGGCGCAGCCGGCTCCGAGCGCGGTCCTCAGCCGGCTCCGGGCGCGATGGAGTCGAATCTTGACCGCCTCGAGGCTGATGCCCAGCACGTCGGCGATCTGCTGATCGGTCAGGCCCTCGTCCTCGCCGAGGACCACGACCGATCGATAGGCCGGCGGAAGGTCGTCGATGTACCGGCGAATGCACTCGGTCATCTCCCTTCGAGCGAGCTCCTGGTCGATGCCGAGCGGCTGGTCCGTCGGGAGGGGCAGAACGTCGAGCGGCGCTCGAGACGCGCGCTGGAACGAGGGACTCCGCAGGCGATCGAACGCGGTGTTCGTCGCGATTCGATAGATCCACGTGGACAGCGTGGACTCCCCTCGGAACGAAGGGAGTGCCTGACCGACCTTGATGAACACCTCCTGCGTCAGGTCCTCGGCGTCGGTCGGG
This sequence comes from Candidatus Methylomirabilota bacterium, assembly GCA_025922915.1. GTDB lineage: Bacteria > Methylomirabilota > Methylomirabilia > Rokubacteriales > CSP1-6 > JAICGY01. Next base: position 12,845 of record JAICGY010000024.1, read on the forward strand.
CCCACGAGGCGGCTCAGGTAGCGACGGATCTTCGGCTGGAGCTCGTCGTAGACCGTCTGAAGGTCTGGCGGCCTCGTGCCGGGTTCGCTCGCGTGAGCAGTAGTCGGCCCAGAATGGGACATCGGTGCCTCCTCCGATCATCGGAAGTAGCCCCGAACAGGCAAGTGCATCGGGAGTGCCACATCCTCGACGGGGGTCGAAGAGCGAGTCGACCGAGTCATGTCCGAAGCGCGATCGAGATCCGCGGCCTCCGGTCGCCGGTGTCCGGAGTCGAGAGATCACACGCGAGGAAAGAGATCGGGGCGACGGCGCCCCACCGTCGCGGGAACGCCCCCATCAGGTCGGAGGCGGGGTCGGGGCTACCTGACGGGCTCGAGGCGTGCCGCGGCGGCGACGAGCCCCGCGACCGGGATCGGCAGCCAGTCGGGGCGGTTGTTCGCCTCGTAGACGATCTCGTAGGCGGCCTTCTCCACCTCGAGCACGGCCACCGCGCGGAGGAAGGCGGCGTCGTCCCGGGGCAGGAACGCGCCGCCGGCGGCGCCCTCCCGGTAGCCGTCGAGGAACGCCCGCCGGGCGGCCGGCTCCCAGGCCGGCGCCGCCCGCGCGGTCGCCGCCGCGTAGGCGAGCGAGCGCAGCAGGCCGGCCACGTCACGGAGCGGCGTGTGCTTGGCGCGGCGCTCGTCGAGGGGGCGCAGCGGCTCGCCCTCGTAGTCGATGATCGCGAAGTCCTCGCCGCCGCGGACGGCGAGCACCTGGCCCAGGTGGAAGTCGCCGTGGTGGCGCGTCTTGACGGCGCCGACCAGCCCCGCGAGCCCGTCGCCCGAGACCTTCGCCGGAAACCCGTCCGGCACGCGGCCGCGCAGGACGGCCCGGGCGGCGTCGAGCTGGCGCTGCACGGCGGTCGTCCACCGCGCGACGTCGTCCGCGGTGATCGGCTCCGGCGCGAACGCCGGGTCCGCGCCGTCGGAGGCCAGGGCCAGGTGCAGCGCGCCGGTGTGCCGGCCGAGCAGCGCCAGCGCCGGCGCGACGTCGTCGCCCGCGGCCACGCGCTCCAGCAGCCAGGCCCAGGCGTCGCGGGCGCCGGTGACGAGCTGCTGGACGACGGCCAGCGCCCACCGGCCGTGGCCGTCGTGGTACTCGACGGCGCCGGCCAGCGCCGGCGTGTGGCGGAAGGCCGTGCGCTCGGTGAGGAAGCGCGTCATCTCGATCTCCGGGTTGACGCCGGGGGCCAGGCGGCGGAAGGCCTTCAGCACGAGGGCGTCGCCGAAGAGGATCGACGTGTTGCTCTGCTCGCCGCCGACCCGGCGGGGCGGCAGCGTGGCGGGCAGGGTCTCGGGCCAGCCGCGCGCCGGCGCGCCCACCGCCTCGCCGACCTCGCCGCGAGCCACGCCGCCGCGGGCGAGGTCCAGGAGCGCGTTGCAGAACGCGGGATCGTCGAGCGCGTCGACCGGCTGCTCGCCGGGCAGCAGGGACAGCGCGTAGCGGTCGGTGGCGCCGTCGGCGAGCGTGACGCGCGCGATCCAGATCGTCCCGGGGCCGACGGGGATCCCGTCCTCGAGCGCGACCTCCGCGATCCCGACGCTCTTGGAGGCGAACCACCGCTGCCCGGCCAGCCAGGCCGCGAGGACGTCAGATCGCGGAGTGCTCGATGCCATACCGGATGGGCGCTCGCTGCCGGCCTTCCAGGCGGAACCAGTAGAAGCCGTGGGGGCCGAGCGACAGGAAGTAGGGCGTGGCGCGGATGGGCGGGAAGCGGCTCTCCGAGAGCATCTCCGTCGGCACGGCGCCCTCGAAGGCCGCCAGGTCGAGCTCGACGGGCTGGGCGCGGCCGGAGAGGTTGGCGACGACGAGCACCGTCTCCTCCTGCCACCGGCGCAGGTAGGCGAGCACCGTCTCGTTGCGCGGGCGGAGGAAGGCGATCGTTCCCCGGCCGAAGGCCCGCGAGCGCTTGCGGGTGGCCACGAGGCGCCTGGTGGTGCTCAGCAGCGATCCCGGCTGGCGGTCCTGGGCGGCCACGTTGACGCCCTGGTAGCCGTAGACGGGGTCGGTGATGGGCGGCAGGTAGAGCGAGGTCGCGTCGGCGCTCGAGAACCCGGCGTTCCGGTCGCCCGACCACTGCATGGGGGTGCGGACGCCGTTGCGGTCGCCCAGGTGGACGTTGTCGCCCATGCCGATCTCGTCGCCGTAGTAGATGATCGGGCTGCCGGGCAGGGTGAAGAGCAGGCACGTCAGGAGCTCGATGCGTCGCCGGTCGTTGTCCATGAGGGGGGCCAGCCGCCGCCGGATCCCGAGGTTGAGCTTCGTCTGGGGGTCCGAGGCGTACGCGTAGTACATGTAGTCGCGCTCCTCGTCGGTGACCATCTCGAGCGTCAGCTCGTCGTGGTTGCGCAGGAACAGGCACCACTGGCAGCCCGGCGGGATGGCCGGCGTGTGCGTGAAGATGTCGGTGATGGGCGCGCGGTCCTCGCGGCGGATGCCCATGTACAGGCGGGGCATGAGCGGGAAGTGGAAGGCCATGTGGAACTCGTCGCCGTCGCCGAAGTAGGCCCGCACGTCCTCCGGCCACTGGTTGGCCTCGGCCAGGAGGATGCGGTCGCCGCCGTACTCGGCGTCGATGACCCGGCGGAACTCCTTGAGGATCTCGTGGGTCTCCGGCAGGTTCTCGCAGCTCGTGCCCTCGCGCTCGATGAGGTAGGGGACGGCGTCGCAGCGGAAGCCGTCCAGCCCCCGGTCGAGCCAGAAGCGCATGACGTCGAGCATGGCCTTGCGGACCTGGGGGTTGTCGAAGTTGAGGTCCGGCTGGTGGCTGAAGAACCGGTGCCAGTAGTACTGCTTGCGCACGGGGTCCCACGCCCAGTTCGACTTCTCGGTGTCGATGAAGATGACGCGCGCGTCCGCGTAGCGCTTGTCCGAGTCGCTCCACACGTAGTAGTCCCCGTACGGCCCCGTCGGGTCCGTGCGCGAGGCCTGGAACCACGGGTGGGCGTCCGAGGTGTGGTTCATCACGAGGTCGGCGATGACCCGCATGCCGCGCGCGTGGGCGGCGTCCAGGAAGGTCTGGAAGTCCTCCACCGTGCCGTAGGACGGGTGGATGCCGTGGAAGTCGGCGATGTCGTAGCCGTCGTCGCGGAGGGGCGACGGGTACATGGGCAGGATCCACAGGCAGTCGACGCCCAGCTCGCGCAGGTAGTCGAGCCTGGCGGTGAGCCCCGACACGTCGCCCACGCCGTTGCCGTCGGCGTCGTAGAACGCCTTGACGTGCACCTCGTAGAAGACGGCGTCCTTGTACCAGTCCTTCATGGCCGGCGCAGCACGAAGATCTGGACGGGGTCGCGGCGGGGATCGAGCTCGACGTAGCCGCGCGGCCCCCGCCACTCCCACGTGGTGTCGCTCAGCTGCTCGTGCATGCCGTAGGGCCGGTCGGGCGGGAGCCCCAGCGCGGCCAGCGGCACGTCGACCAGGCAGGCCCGGGTGGCGGTCACGTCCAAATTCACGGCGACGAACACGACGTCGTCGCCGGCCTCCGTCGCCTTGCTGTACCAGAGGATGAACGGGTCCTCGGCCCGGTGGAAGGTCAGGTTGCGCGAGTGGTGGAGGGCGGGGTGGGCGCGGCGGATCGCGTTGATCCGCGTCACGTAGCCCACGAGGTTGCCGGGCGCCCCCCAGTCGCGCGCCTTCAGCTCGTACTTCTCGGAGTCCAGGTACTCCTCGGCGCCCTCGCGCACGGGCACGTTCTCGCACAGCTCGTACCCCGAGTAGATGCCGTAGAGGGACGAGGCGGTGGCGGCCAGGGCCAGCCGCATTTTGAAGGCGGGCGGCCCGCCCCTCTGCAGCGTCTCGTGGAGGATGTCGGGCGTGTTGGGCCAGAGGTTGCCGCGGAAGTACTCCGCCACCGGGGGCGTGGTGATCTCCTCGAGGTACTGCTGGATCTCGGTCTTCTCGTTGCGCCAGGTGAAGTAGGTGTAGGACTGCGTGAACCCGACCTTGGCCAGGATCTTCATCATCTTGGGCCGCGTGAAGGCCTCGGACAGGAAGATCACGTCGGGGCGGCGCGCCTGGACCTCGCGGATGAGCCACGCCCAGAACCGGACGGGCTTGGTGTGGGGGTTGTCCACGCGGAAGGTGCGCACGCCGCGGTCGACCCAGAACTCCACGACGCGCTTCATCTCGAGCCAGAGCGGCCAGGGATCGTCCCCGTAGAAGTTGACCGGGTAGATGTCCTGATACTTCTTGGGCGGGTTCTCCGCGTACTTGATGGTGCCGTCCGGGCGGTGGAAGAACCACTCGGGGTGCTCGCGCACGTAGGGATGGTCCGGCGAGCACTGGATGGCGAAGTCGAGGGCCACCTCGAGACCCAGGTCGTGGGCGCGCGCCACGAACCGCTCGAAGTCCGCGAGCGTGCCCAGCTCGGGGTGGACGGCGTCGTGGCCCCCTTCCGGGCCGCCGATCGCCCACGGGCTGCCGGGGTCGCCGGGGCCCGCCGTCAGCGTGTTGTTGCGGCCCTTGCGGTGGGACCGGCCGATCGGGTGGATCGGGGGCAGGTAGACGACGTCGAAGCCCATGGCCGCCGCGCGCTCGAGCTGGGCCTCGGCGTCCTCGAACGTGCCGTGCCGGCCGGCCACGCCCGAGCGGGGGAAGAACTCGTACCAGGCCGCGAAGCGGGCCCGCTCGCGGTCCACCACCACCTCCAGCTCGGGCTCGGCCCACGTCGCCTCGCGCCGGTCCAGGTGCCGGCGCATCAGGGCGGCGAGTCCGGCCTCGCGCGCGGCGCTCACCGCCGCCGCCTCGCCCGGCGCCTCCGCGATGCGGGCGGCGTATTCGCGCAGCGCGGCGGCGTCCTCGCCGCGCGCGCGGCGGGCGGCGGCGCGGACCAGGGCGAGGCCCTCGAGCAGCTCGCTCGCCACGTCCTGGCCGGCGTCCACTCGCTTCACGAGGTCGGCCAGCCACGACTGGAACGGGTCCAGCAGCGCCTCGATCGTGTAGCGGTAGCGGGCGTTGTCCTCCAGCAGGAAGCTCCCGGCCCAGCGGTCGTTGTCCACGAGCCGCATGGGCGTCTCGCGCCACTCCCCGTCGTCCGCCCGCCGGTGCTTGAGGAAGGCCACGAGCACGTCGTGCCCTTCCTTGAAGATGTCCGCCGTCACCTCCAGCACGTCGCCCACCACCCGCTTGACCGGCCAGCGCCCTCCGTCCACGCACGGCTGCACGTCCTCGATCACCACCGTGCGCTTCAGCTCGCCGGGGGAGGGCCGGGCGCCGGCCCGTGCGCGGGCCGGGCGCGTCGTCGCCGTCGCTCGTGCCGTGGCGGTCCGTGCTGTCGTCGCTCGTGCCATCCAGTCAGCCTCCGGTGCCGTGGGAAGTCCTGTCGGACGGCGGCGCGATGACCGCCGATCGCGTCAGATCCAGTGTTCCACGAGATAGCGCTTCTGTCGCTCGAACGCCGCCGCCACCGCGTCGAGCGCGGCCTGCGTGCCCGCCGCGTCCAGGGACCGGGTGGCCAGCACGAACGCCGCCGTGCGCCCGAGGTAGAGCGGGGTCAGCGAGCGCAGCAGGTGGTCGCGGTGCACCACGCCGTAGTGGTGGCCGAGCGCGAAGTCGAAGACCACGCGCGCCCACAGCTCGTCGGGGAACCGGAACACCGCCCGCCCGGGGGCGTCGAGGGCGAGCACCTCGCCCAGCGTGTCGGGGGCCAGGATCAGCTCCCAGATGGAGCCGAGGTCGCGCACGCCGAGCCGGAAGCCGTCCAGCATGCGCTCGACGTCCACCGTCATCGGCTCCACGCCGGGCGGCGCCGGCTCGCCGATCGTGGGCAGCGGCTCGCTGCCCTGGACCTCCAGCCACAGGTCCACGTGGCGGTCCATCAGCGTGAAGGTGGCGCCGAGCGTCTGCCGGATCATCGTGGGCAGGTCCGCCGTCCGCGTCCGGGAGCGCACGGCGTAGGGGCCCAGCCACGCCTCCCACACCACGAACCCGTCGGCGATCGCCGTCCCCGTGATCCAGAGATCGCTCACGTCGGCGCCGTTCCAGTTCCACTTGGGGTGCACGAGCAGGTGCTCGACGAGGCGCGCCGAGAGCGCCTGCTG
>JAICGY010000025.1 GCA_025922915.1 Candidatus Methylomirabilota bacterium
CCCCGTGATCGGCCGGTACGCGTCGTTGTAGATCTTCACGAGGGCGGGGCCCCAGAAGACGAACATGGGGTGCCGGGAGTTGAGCATGATGCCCAGTGACGTCTTGAGGCTCTGCGGCCACCGGTCCATCGGTCCGAGCGGAGTGGCGGCCCAGTCGTGCGCGCGAATCAGCCTCGCCATCTCGCCGCCGCCGGTGAGAAAGTCGTCCGCGGTCCTGCCTGCTGTCGTGATCATGCCTCGCCGGAAGGCCAGCGGCTGCCGGGGGACACCGGTAGCGGGTGAGATCGTGCCGCCGACAGCTGCGTCCCGCAACGGCCGCCGACGATCGCAGTGAACTCGCGAATCGAGATTACCATGCGCCGCGGTCCCGGGCGGGGATTGCGCCGACGACGCGGCCGGCGCCGAGCCGCGGCTCAGCGGCCGCGCAGCTTCGGGTCGAGGGCGTCGCGGAGGGAGTCGCCGAAGAGGTTGAAGCCGAACACGCCCAGGCTGATGGCGAGGCCGGGGAAGATCGGCATCCAGGGCGCCTTCTCGGCGTAGGAGAGCGCCGAGCCCGACAGCATCAGGCCCCACGACGGGGTCGGCTCGGCGGCGCCCAGCCCCAGATAGGAGAGCGCGGCCTCGGCCAGGATCGCGCTGCCGAGCTGGGCGGTGACGATGATGATGTAGGGCGCCATGACGTTCGGCATGATGTGCTGCAGCATCACGCGCGGGCGCGAGGCGCCGAGCGCGTGCACGGCCTCGACGTAGACGTTCTCCTTCACCGAGAGCGCGGCCGAGCGGACCACGCGGGCGGCCCGCGGGATGATCGGGATGGCGATGGCGATCACCACGTTCTGGACGGCCGGGCCCAGGATCGACGCGATGGCGAGGGCCAGGATCAGCTGGGGGAAGGCGAGCAGCACGTCCATCAGCCGCTCGAGCAGGAGATCCACCTTCCCGCCCAGGTAGGCGCTGGTCACGCCGAGCAGGGCGCCGATCGTGCAGCCCGCGAAGGACGCGGTGAAGCCGACGAACAGCGCGATGCGGGCCCCGTACATGATCCGGCTCAGCACGTCGCGCCCGAACTCGTCGGTGCCGAACCAGTGCTCGAGGCTCGGCCGGGCGAACTGCAGGCCGTAGTCGGCGCGGTACGGGTCGTAGGGCGCCAGGGCGTGGGCGGAGGCGGCCACGGCCAGCATCCCGAGGATGATCGCGGCCCCGGCCGCGCCGAGGGGCTTGGTGCGCACGAACTTCACGACCTCGTCGGCCAGGGTGAGGCGCGGCGCCAGCGTCGCCGACGCCGTCCCGTGGGTGAGCACGACCCGGGTGGCCATCGCTAGCGGTACCGGATGCGCGGGTCGAACCACGCGTAGGTCAGGTCCACGAGCAGGTTCACGACGACGAAGCTGAACGCGATGAGGAACACGAGGGCCTGGACCACCGGGTAGTCCCGGTGGGCGACGGCGTCCACCACGAACCGCCCGATGCCGTTGAGCGTGAAGACCGTCTCCGTGACGACGAGGCCGCCGATGAGGAACGCGAACTCCGTCCCGATCAGCGTGACCACCGGCAGCATCGCGTTCTTGAGCGCGTGGCGGATGACGACGGCCCGCTCCCGCAGACCCTTGGCCCACGCCGTGCGGATGTAGTCCTCGCGCAGCACCTCGAGCAGCGTCGAGCGGGTCATGCGGGTCGTGACCGCCGAGTACCGGTACCCGACGGTGAGGACCGGCCAGAGCATCATCTCCAGATTCGCCCACGGATCGACCCACGGCGGCGTGAACTCCAGCGGCGGGCCCCAGCCGAAGAAGATCACCAGGGCCAGGATGCAGAGGATCCCGATCCAGAAGGACGGGATGGCGAGGCCGCCGATGCTGACGATGCGCACGGCGTAGTCGACCCAGGTGTCCTGCCGGACGGCGGCGAGCATGCCGAGGGGGATCGCGATCAGCACCGAGACGAGCGTGGCGAGCAGCGCCAGCTCGAGCGACAGGGGCAGCCGGATCAGGAGCTCCTCGGTCACCGGCTGCCCCGTCCACAGCGAGGTGCCGAAGTCCAGGCGCAGCACGCCCCAGAGCCACGTCCCGAACTGCACGAGCAGCGGCTGGTCGAGCCCGAGCTGCGCGCGCATGGCCACGAGCTGCTTCTGGTCGACGTTCCCGGCGTCCCCGCCGAGGATGAGCAGGGCGACGTCGCCCGGGATCACCCGCATGATGACGAACACCAGCGAGGCGACCCCGAGCAGCGTGGGGACGACCAGCAGGAGCCGCTTCAGGACGTAGGTGCGCACGGGCGGCGCTCCGCCGGCCCGTTCAGTCCTCCGACAGCCACACGTCCTGAAGCTTCTGGTTGGTGTAGTGGCTCGGCGGCGCCACGTAGTTCTTCACCTTCGCCAGGTGCACGACCCGGCGGCTCCACCAGAGGCCGGGCATGTAGTACGCCTGCTCGAGGACCCGCTTCTGGAGCTGGTGCACGAGCTTCCGGCGCTCCACCGGGTCGACCGCCCGGGCCTGCCGCGCGAACAGGTCGTCGACGGCCGGATCGGAGAACCGGCTCCAGTTCTGGGGCGCTCCGGTCGTGTAGCGGTTCAGGAACTGGTCGGGCTCGTCCATGAACTCGACGGTGGGGGCGATGATCAGCTCGAAGTTGCCGGTGTCCCGCCCGTCCGAGAACCACGAGGCCGTCTCGAGCGGCCGGTTCTCGACCTCCACGCCGATCTTCCGCCACTCCTGGATCACGAAGACGGCCAAATCCTGGTACGGCAGCTTCACGTTCCGGTTCTTGAGCACCAGCTTCAGCCCGTTCGGATAGCCCGCCTCGGCCAGCAGCCGCTTGGCCTCGGCCCGGCTCTTCTCGGCGTCGCGCCAGAACCCGGGGATGGTCTCGAGCTCGGCGGGGGGCAGCGCCCACTCGGTGCCGGGACGGATGAGCGGGCCGACGTCGCGCAGGCCCGTGAGCGGGTAGAGCACCCGGCCCGCGGTGTAGCGGTCGAAGCCCAGCGTGAGCGCCTTGCGGACGCGGATGTCGGTGAAGGGCTTCACCGTGTTGTTCATCGCGATGCCGAACTGGCCGACCATCGGCGTCTGCTGGACCACGACCTTGTCGCCGAGCTGCTTCTTGATCGCGTCCACCTCGGACAGCGGCAGGTCGCGGAACTCGATGTACGCGCGCCCGGAGCGGATGGCGGCCGCCCGCACCGAGGTCTCCGGGCTGATGAAGAACTTGTAGCCGTCGAGGTAGGGCCGGTCCTTGACGAAGTACCCGGGGTTCCGCTCGCCCTCGAACGAGGAGCCGCGCGTGTAGCTCTTGAACTTGAACGGCCCGGAGCCCACCACGTTGGTCTTGAAGTAGTTGGGGTCCTTGTCGAGGTACTTCTTGGGGTAGATCACGTTCCACGGGGACGCCAGGTTGGCGAGCAGCGAGGCCGACGGGAACTTCAGCCGGAACACCACCGTCCCCGCGTCCGGCGCCTCCACGCTCGCCACCGCCGAGTACGCCTGCTTGCGGATCGAGCGCACGCCCTCCGGCGGGAAGATGATCTTGTCGTACGTGGCCTTGACGTCCGCCGCGGTGAGCGGCGAGCCGTCGTGGAACACGATGCCCGGGCGGATCTTGAACGTGTAGCTCAGCCCGTCGGGCGCGATCTTCCACTCGGTGGCGACGTCGCCGATGATCTTCGGGTACTCGTAGGGGTCGATCTGCAGCAGCGTGCTGTAGAGGGGCGCCACCAGCTGGATGTTCGCGAACGTGCTCTCCTGGTGGGGATCGAGGCTCGGCGGGTCGGCGCCGATGACGGCGAGCAGCACCCCGCCGCGGCGGGGGGTCTCCGCCGCCCCGGCCGGGTCGGCCACGGACAGCGGGACGAGCAGGAGCGCGAGGAGGACCGCGGCGCAGAGCATCCGCTGACGCCCGAGGACTGTCGCCATCTGACACCTCCCGAGGGACGTGGGACGTGATCGTGGCCGGTCCGGTGAACGTGTCTCGGTGGTCGCGGACCCTACCAAGAGGCCGCCAGCCTGTCAACTGCTGCCGCCTGTGACGCATGCCGGCACAGGCTGTCAGGCGTGGCGGCGTGGCGAGGCCAGCACGGCGCCGTGAACGCGGGCCGGCTCAGCCTCCGGCGAGGAGCTCGCGGGCGACGACGATGCGCTGGATCTGGTTGGTACCCTCGTAGATCTGCGTGACCTTGGCGTCGCGCATGAAGCGCTCCACGGGATACTCGCGCGTGTAGCCGTAGCCGCCGAAGATCTGCACGGCGTCGGTCGTCACGCGCATCGCCGCGTCGCTCGCGAAGCACTTGGCCATCGACGCCTCGAGCGCCGTTCGCGAGGCGCCGCGGTCCACGAGCGCAGCGGCGTGGTGGACCATCAGGCGCGCGCCGTGGACCTGCATGGCCATGTCGGCCAGCATGAACTGCACGCCCTGGAAGTCGGCGATCGGCCGGTCGAACTGCCGGCGCTCCTTCGCGTAGCCGGTGGCCGCGTCGAGGGCGGCCTGGGCGATGCCGACGGCCTCGGCCCCCACCGCGGGCCGCGAGCGGTCGAGCACGGACAGCGCCACCCGGAAGCCCTCGCCCTCCTCGCCCAGGCGGTTCTCGACCGGCACCTCGCAGTCCGCGAGGTGGATGGCGACCGTCGGCGAGCCGCGGATGCCCATCTTCCGCTCCGCCTTGCCGAGCGCGAAACCCCGGAAGCCCGGCTCCACCAGGAACGCGGTGATGCCGCGATGACCCTGCGACGGGTCGACGGTGGCGAAGAGGGTGAGGACGCCGGCGTGGCTGCCGTTGGTGACCCAGAGCTTGGTGCCGTTCAGGAGGTAGCGGTCGCCCGTGCGGACGGCGGTCGTGGCGAGCCCGCCCGCGTCGGAGCCCGCGCCCGGCTCGGAGAGCGAGAACGCCGCGGTGACCTCGCCGGCGGCGAGCCGCGGCAGGTAGCGGCGCTTCTGCGCCTCGGTGCCGTGGGCGACGATCGGGTGGCCGCCGGCGTACTGCACGAGGTGGATCACCGCGGTGGCGGCGCACGCCCAGGCGACCTCCTCGGTGATCAGGCAGAAGGCCAGCGCGCCGAGGCCGGCGCCGCCGTAGGCCTCCGGGACCCAGGCGCCACTCAGCCCGGACTCGGCCAGGTGGCGGAGCGCCTCGGCGGGATACTCCTCGGTCTCGTCCACCCGGGCCGCGAGCGGGGCGATGCGCTCGCGCGCGATCTCGCGCGCGAGGTCGCGCGTCTGCCGCTCCTCCTCGCTCAGCCAGAACGAGTCCCGCATCAGGCCATCATGCCGTCGCCCGGACCGCGGCGCCGCGCGGGACTACCGGTCGTAGGTGTAGAACCCGCGCCCGCTCTTCCGGCCCAGGTGGCCGGCCATGACCATGCGCTTGAGGAGGGGCGGCGGCGCGTACCGCGGCTCGCGGAACTCGTCGAACATCACCTCGGCCACGTACATCGTGGTGTCGAGCCCGACGAGGTCGAGGAGCGTGAAGGGCCCCATCGGGTAGCCACAGCCCAGCTTCATCGCCTGGTCGATGTCCTCGAGGGTGGCGAGCCCGCCCTCGTAGACGCGGATGGCGTCCAGCAGGTAGGGCACGAGCAGGCGGTTCACGATGAACGCCGTCGAGTCCTTCGCCTGCACCGGCACTTTGCCCACCGCGCGCACCCACTCGGTGGCGGTCCGCGCCGCGCCGTCGTCCGTCAGGATCGTGCGCACGACCTCGACCAGCTTCATGAGGGGCACGGGGTTGAAGAAGTGCAGGCCGAGCACCTGGCCGGGCCGGCGCGTGGCGGCCGCCATCGCGGTCACGTTGCACGAGGAGGTGTTGCTGGCCAGGATCGCGGGCGGCGGGCAGATGCGGTCGAGCTTCGCGAAGGTCTCGTTCTTCAGCGCCTGGTTCTCGGTCATCGCCTCGACGACGAGGTCGCAGCCCTTGAGGTCCTCCAGGCGGGTGGTCCCGGTGATGCGGGCGAGGGCGGCGTCCCGGGCCGCGGCCTCCAGCCGGCCCTTCTCGACGAGCCCGTCGAGCGTCGTGCGGAGCCGCCCGAGGCCGCGCTGCAGCAGCTCGTCGCTGGCCTCGACGACGACGACGGCGAAGCCGCCCTGCGCCGTCACCTGGGTGATGCCCGAGCCCATGAGCCCGCAGCCGATCACGCCCACGGTCTGGATGGCCATCCGGCTCCTCTTGTCGTCTCGGTCAGCGCCGGCGGCGGCCGGGGAGCGGCGGCGGCTCGAAGTACGGCGAGCCCGGCGGGCAGTGCTGGTGGATCACGAGCGTGTTGCCGTAGCGGATGCTGCCGTCCGGCATGATCTCGGGCTCGAGCGGCTTGCGGGCCGGCGGCGGGCCGGGCTCGCGCAGCGACTGATCGAAGGCCCGGCTGGGATCGCTCGACGGCTCGGGCGCCGTCTGGCGCAGGAAGATCGACGGGCTGATGGGCGTCTTGGCCTCGTCGTGCGCGGCCGCAGGGGGCACGGCGCCGCCCAGCCCCGCGAGCAGGGCGAGCACGCCGAGCGCCCGGCACCGGGTGACCGTGATGGCCATCTGCCTCCCCCTTCCCATGGGGGGCTCCGGGCGCCCCCCATGCCCCCCGACGCTCGCACCCGCCCCGGCCACGCCGAGGCGGGGCTCGTTACACCGATACACTTTCAGTCGTAGACGATGAGCGAGTGGAGCGGATAGTTCTTGAGGCGGTCCCGGCCGTGCAGGAAGCCGAGCTCGATCATGAACGCCACCCCGACCACCTGCCCGCCCAGCTGCTCCACCAGGCGCAGCGTCGCCGCCATCGTGCCCCCGGTGGCGAGCAGGTCGTCCACCGCCAGGACCCGCTGGCCCGGGCGGATGGCGTCCTCGTGCATGGCGAGCGCGTCCCGGCCGTACTCGAGCTCGTACTCGACTTCCACAGTCTTGGCCGGCAGCTTGCCGAGCTTGCGCACGGGAACGAACCCGGCCCCCAGCTGGTGGGCGACGGCGCCGCCGAAGATGAAGCCGCGCGACTCCACGCCCAGGACGATGTCGACCCGCTCCTCCCGGTACTGGCTGGCCAGCGCGTCGATCACGTACCGGAACGCGGGGCCGTCCTTGAGGAGCGTGGTGATGTCCTTGAAGAGGATCCCCTCGGTGGGGAAGTCCTTGATGTCGCGGATCTTCGCACGGAGCTCGGCCAGGTCCATGGCGGGCTCATAGTAACGGAGCGTCGCGGCAGGGCGCAAGGCGACCGCGGGGCAACGTGGCGCCAACCGGTGGCTCGGGCGCGTGCGCACCGCGCTGCGGGCCGGTGCCCGCCGGAATCGGCACGAACCTTGATGCCTGGGCCTCCCGGAATCGGCACCAGGAGGTGGCGGATGCGTGTGAGGACGATCGCGATGATCACGATGGCCGCGGTGCTCGTCACCGCCGCCCCGGCGCTCGCCATGGGCGGCGGTGGCGGCGGGCGAGAAGCCCTCGTCGCCCGGAAGAAGGCGAAGGAGGGCAAGGAGCAGCAGGCCTGGCGCGGGGGGAACTACCGGACGGAGGCGACGGAGCCCATCGGCCTCCTGGCCGTCGGCGTCGGGCTGGCCGCGGCCGGCTGGCTGGCGCGCCGCCGGCCGGATCAGCCCCGCTAGCCGCCCTCCAGCGCGGCGAGGGCGGCAGGCAGCTCGGCGAGCCTCCGGATCGCGACATCCGGGCGCTCGCCGCGCCGACTCCCGTGCGGGTGGGCCGTCACCTGGATCGCGCGCATGCCGGCCGCGCGCGCGCCCAGCACGTCGAGCACCGGGTCGTCGCCGACGTGGACCCCCTCGCCGGCCGCCCCGCCCAGGGCGGCCAGCGTGAGGGCAAAGATCTCCGCCGCCGGCTTCCGCACCCCGACCTCGTCGGAGAAGGTCGTCTGCGCGAAGCAGTCGAGCACGCCGTGGTGGGCGAGGATCTGGCGGAGGACGCGGCCGGGCGTCCGCATCGTGTTGGAGACGACGGCCAGCGCCAGGCCGCGGTGACGCAGGGCCTGCAGGGCGGGGCGAGCGCCGGGGTCCACCGCCGGCGGCACCACGAGCGCCGGCCGCGCGTACGCCTCCACGAGGCCCTCGCGCGCGGCCGCCGGGAGGCGATCGGCGAGGCCCGCCTCGGCGGCTTCCAGGATGGCGCGCACGTGCTCGGTCACCGGCACGTCGCGGTTCTCCGACCAGAGGCGGCCGAGGAACTCGGCCGACCGCTCGTAGCCGCGCTCGAGCGCGGCCGCGGGCAGCTTCACCTCGACGTCGCGCAGGATCCTGTCGAAGTCGGCCAGCCGCCGGCGCCGGTAGCGGTCGTCGGCGCTCGGCGGGTCGAGGAGGAGCGTGCCCCAGAGGTCGACGGTGACGACCCGGATCGTCAGCGCGACGGGCTCCAGCGCGGCGGGCGCTTCTCCAGGAAGGCCGCCGCCCCCTCGCGCGGCTCGCCGGTCGCGTAGGCGGCGGCGAACGCCTCGACGCCCGCGCGGACGGCGTCGGGCAGCGCGCTCTCGCGCCAGCGCACGATCAGCTCCTTCTGGAGCCGCACCGCCGCCGGGGCCGCGGCCGCGATCGCCGCGACCATCTCGTCGGTCGCCGCGGCGAGGGCCTCCGGCGCCACCACCCGGTTCACGAGCCCCCACTCGAGCGCGCGCCCCGCGTCGACCGGCGCGCCCGTGAGCAGCATCTCCGCGGCGCGCCCCGGCCCGACGAGCGGCGGCAGCAGCGCCGCCTGGATCACGGACGGCACGCCCACCCGCACCTCCGGCAGGCCGAGGACGGTGCCGGCCGCGGCCACGCGCACGTCGCACGCCAGCGCCAGCTCGAAGCCGGCGCCGAGGCAGGCGCCGTGCACCGACGCGACGACGGGGAAGGGCGCCGCGTGCACGGCGGCGATGGCGTCGTGCAGGCTCGTGATGAGCGCGCGGGCCCGGGCGGCGTCGAGGTCGCGCAGCACGTGGACGTCCATGCCCGCCGTGAAGGCCCGGCCGCTGCCGGCGACGACCGCCACGCGCACGGACGGGTCCCGCGCGAGATCGACGAAGGTGGCGCGGAGGGACGCGATGAGCGCGGGCTCGAGGAGGTTCAGCGGCGGGCGCTCCAGCAGGCAGCGGACGACGCCGTCCCGCCGCTCGACCCGCACGGCGCCGGGCATCAGTACCGGCGCATGCCCGGGTCGACCGTCCGTGCCCAGGAGTCGAGGCCGCCGGCCAGGTTCTGCACCTTCGCGAACCCGAGGCTCCGGAGGTACTCGGCGACCGCCGCGCTCCGGACACCCTGGTGGCAGTACACGACGATGTCGTCGTCGCGGCCGAGCTCCTCCACGCGGAGCTCGATCTCCTCGATCGGGATGTGGACGGCATTCGGGAGCCGGCACAGCCGGGTCTCCCAGTCCTGGCGCACGTCGAGCAGCAGCGGCGGCTCGTTGCGGTCGAGCCGCGCCTTGAGCGCCTGCGGCGTGATCTCCGTCATCGCGGCACGGGGCGGCCGGCGAGGAACTCGCCGAGCCACGCGTGCACCGCGCGCGGGCACTCGAGCATGGGGAAGTGGCCGCAGCGCTCCACCCAGCGCAGCTCGGCGCGCGGCAGGGCGGACGCGGCTTCCACCACGTGCGCGGCCGGGACGGCCGGATCTTGCCGGCCGTGGACGAGGAGGAACGGGTGATCGAGCGTGGCGAGCGCCCGCCGGTACGCGGGCTGCTGGCGCACGAGCTCGTCGGGCAGGCCGCGGGCCGTGGCCAGCCACGCCGCGCGGGCCGGCCCGGCCGCCCGCGTGGCGTAGTCGTGATCGACGAGGAAGTCGATCTCGTCGCGCACGGGCTCGTGGAAGCAGCGCGCGACGGCGGCCTTGTAGTGGCGCGGCCGGGCGCAGAGCCCGAGGAGCTCTCCCAGGCCGGGGACGGCGAGCAGGCGCATGCCCCAGGCCTGCGGCAGCGCGACGCCCGGCACGATGGAGCCGATGAGGGCCAGCCGCTCGACGCGCACGGGATGGATCAGGGCGCACGTCACGGCGACGGCGCCGCCGAGGGAGTGCCCCACGAGCGCGGCCTGCCCCAGGCCCATCGCGTTCAGGAACCCGTGGACGGCGGCGGCGAAGGAGGGCAGCCGGTAGGGGCCGGGGGGCTTCGCCGAGCGGCCGAACCCGGGCAGGTCGAGCGCGTACACCCGCGCGCGCGGGGCGAGCGCGGCGATCGTGTGACGCCAGGACTCCGCGAAGCCGCCGAGCCCGTGGAGCAGGATCACGGCCGGTCCGCGGCCCTCGACGACGTAGTGGAGCGTCAGGCCGTCGACCTCGCCGCCTCGCAGCATCACCTCCGGCATGGGGCTCGAATTGTACCAGCGCCGTCGTCCCGCCGTCACGCCGTCGACCCGAACAGGTCGCCCGGACGGGAGCCGGCCGGCGGCGGATCACGCAGGAGCCGCTCCATCGGCGCGGGCACCGGCTGGCCGAGCAGGCGGCGCAGCATCAGGGCGTTGCGCACGGGATACGCGCGGTTGTTGTTGTTGAAGGAGACGAAGACCTCCTGGCTCTCGTCGGCGAGCCGCTCGATCTCCGGCAGCAGGGCCGCCAGCTCGGCCTCCGAGTACAGGTAGTCGTACTTCTCGCGCACGGCGGGCTCCTCGCCGCGCAGCTGGCGGAGGTGGCCCTCGACGTTGCGGCCGTGCAGGCGCACCACCGCGATCGGCGCGGTGGCGGCCAGGAGCCGGGGCACCGCGCCCGCCGCCTCCGGGGCGTCCACCACGACGTGGGCGAGGCCCGCGGCCTCGAGCGCGCGCAGCGTCTCGCCGGCGTGGTCGGGGATCCACGAGCGGTGGCGGAACTCGACGGCGATCCGCATCGACGGCAGCCGCGCCGGCAGCGCCGCCAGCGCCTCGAGGCGGCGCGGGTCGAAGCGCACCCACGGGGCGAGCTGGAAGAGGACGTAGCCGAGCTTGCCCGCCGCCTGAAGCGGCCCGACGGACGCGCGGAAGACGCGGAAGGCGGCGTCGAGGGCCTCCGGCGTGAACGCCTCCGCGAGCACCTCGCCCCGGCGGCTCAGGGGCGGGTGCGCCGGCAGGCGCGCCTGGACCTCGGCCGGCAGCGCGGTCAGGCGCGCGTGGTGCCCGGTCATGGGCGCCCACGCCTTGACGTGGAAGACGAACCCGGGCGGCGTGCGCTCCACCCAGCGCGCCACCGTCCGCACATCGGGGATGGCGTAGTACGAGGCGTTGACCTCGACCACGTCGAAGACCGCCGCGTAGAAGCGCAGCCGTGCCTCCGCGCTCATCGACTTGCGCGGGTAGAACGAGCCGTCCTCGATGAGCGCGGGGTCGGCCCACGAGCTGACCCCGACGCGGATCCGATCGGCGAGGCGGCTCACGCGGCGGGCCCCCTACCGGGCGAGGCGGACCAGGCTCTCCCGCGCGCGCTCGACGCGCGGCCACGCCCGGAACGACGCGGCGAGCGCCGGCTCCGGCGCGCCGGCCGCCACCAGATCGAGCGCCGCCGCCGCCACCCGCGCCGTCTCCGCCGCCGCCTCCGCGCGGCCGCGCTCGGCCTGCACGCGGGCCAGGAGGGCGCCCGCCTGCCACGTCAGCGTGGGGTACTCGATCCGTCGGGCCGTGGCCAGCGCCTCGGCCAGGTCGTGCTCGGCTCGCGCGGGATCGCCCTGGCGCAGCGCGATCTCGCCGCGCAGCGCCAGCGCCTTGCCGACGTACTTCCACGACGACGTCGCCCGCGCCTGCGCGAGCCCGCGCTCGGCCTCGGCCAGGGCCCGGGCGGGCTCGTCGAGGGCCAGGAGCGTCTCGGCCAGGTAGACGAGCAGGTGCGCGCTCCAGCGCCACCGGTGCGCCCCGAACGCGCGCTCGACGCGGCCGTGGATCTCCTCGAGCGTGTCGAGCGCGCGGCGCGGCTCGCCCAGGTGGAGATGGTCGAGCCCGAGGTTGATCAGCGAGGAGATCTCGACGTTCGGGATTCGATGCGCGCGGCCGAGCTCGGCCGCCTCGCGGTCGAGCTCGTACGCGCGCCGGAAGTCGCCCAGCTCCTGGTAGAGCCAGCCGAGGCTGTTCGTGAGCCGGCCGATGTTGAAGATGCTGCTGCGCTCGCGGGCCCGCGCGAGCGCGTCGTTGATGACGGCCAGCCCCTCGCGATACTCCCCCACCCCCACGTGGGCCAGGCAGAGGAAGGCGAGCCCCACCGACTCGTTCCACTCGTCGTGGAAGCCGGCCGCGGTGTCGATCGCCCGCCCGGCCAGGCTGATGGCTCGGCGGAACTCCCCCCGCCAGTTTGCGTGCGCCGCCAGCCAGAGCTGGTTGCCGGCCACGGTGTCTTTCAGGCCGGAGGCCGCGCTGATCCGGAGCGACTCCTCCATCGCCTCGTCGGCCGCCGCGAGGTCGCCCTCGACCTGCAGGGCGGCGCCGAGCGTCGTCAGCCCGCGCGCGACCACGTGCCCGTCGCCCAGCGCACGCCCGAGCGCGACCGCCTCGGTCGCCGCCGCCTTCATCCGCTCGAAGTGCTCGCCCGTGAACGTGGCGTAGAGCGCGTGCGCGAGGTCGGCCAGCCCCTCGCCCTCGGCGCGGCGGTCGCCGGCCTCCCGGGCCGCGGCGAGCATCGCCTCCGCCTCGGCGATCGCCTCCTGGTGGCGCGAGAGCAGGACGAGCAGGCGCGAGCGCGCCTGGCGCACCCCGAGGACCGCGGCGGCGGGCAGCCCGCCGCGCTGCGCGGCCTCGAGCGCCGCCGCATAGGCGTCGAGGGCGGCCTGGCTCGCGTACGCGGCTCGCGCCTTGTCCCCGGCCCTCACGGAGTACTCGAAGGCCTTCGGCCACACCTCGCCCAGCCGGAAGTGATGGGCCAGCTCCTCGAGGTGGTCCGTGAGCCGGTCGGCGTAGAGCTCCTCGATGGCGTGGCCGACGGCCCGGTGCAGCTCCCGGCGCCGCTGCAGGAGGAGGCTGTTGTACGCGACGTCCTGGATGACGGCGTGCTTGAAGATGTACGCCGGCTCCGGCAGCGCTCCCAGCTCGTAGACGATCTCGAGCGCCTTCAGCTCGCCCAGCAGCCCCTCGAGCTGCGTCGTGAGCCCCGCGATGCGCTCCAGCAGGCGGACGAGGAACTGCCGGCCGATGACCGACGCGAGCTGCACCGTCCGCTTGCCGTCCTCGCCCAGACGGTCGAGGCGGGCCATGATGATGCCGTTGATCGTGTCGGGGACGGAGACCTCGGCCACGCCGCGGGCCATCCGGTAGCCGCCGTTCTCCGCACGCAGCACGCCGAGGTCGAGGAGCGTCTTGGTCACCTCCTCCACGAAGAGCGGCACGCCCTCGGCCTTCTGGCTGAGGGCTGCGCGCACCTCCTCCGGCAGGGAGTCTGTCCCCAGCACCCGGGCCGCCACGGCCATCGCCTCCGCCTCCGACAGGCTCTGCAGCATGACGGTGGTCTGGAAGCTCCGCGTGCCGAACGGTGGCGTGTACCCGACGCGGTAGGTGAGCAGGAGAAGGATGGGCACGCTGGCCACGGAGTCCAGCAGCGAGCCGAGGTACTCCTCGGTGCTGCGGTCGACCCAGTGCAGGTCCTCGAACACGAAGACGATGGGCCGGATGGCCGCCCCCCGCAGCGACAGCGCGCGCACGGCGGCGAAGACCCGCTTGCGGCGCGCCGCCGGGTCCATGGCGGCGACGGCGGGATCGCCGGGGTCCACGGCCAGCAGCGCGCGCACGTACGGGATGTGCTCGTCGAGCCGCCCCATCCGGCGCATGCCGTGCTCGACCTTGGCGATGATCTCGGGCTCGCCGTCGAGCTCCTCGATGCCGAAGTTGCGCCGCAGTTGATCGGTCAGGGGCAGGAACGGGATCGACTGGCCGAAGGACACGCACTGGCCCTCGAGCCAGGTGACGGCCTCGCCGGCCTCGGCCAGGCGCCGGCGGAACTCCAGCAGCAGCCGCGACTTGCCCATCCCGGCCTCGCCGACCAGGACCACCACCTGCCCGCGACCGGCCCGCACCTCGCGGAAGCGGTCCATCAGGACGTCGAGCTCCCGCGTGCGGCCGACGAGCGGCGTCAGCCCGCGCTCCGCCGCCACCTCGAGCCGCGAGCGCCGCCCCCGCGGCCGGAGCACCTCGAACGCGCGCACCGGCGTCCGGCCCTTCACGGGGATCTCGCCGAGGTCGAGCGTCTCGAAGAAGCCGGCCAGCGCGCGCTGCGTCGCCTCGCTCACCACCACGCTGCCCGCGCGCGCGGTCTGCTGCATGCGGGCCGCGGTGTTGGTCGTGTCTCCAACCGCGGTGTAGTCCATGCGCAGGTCGTCGCCGATGCGGCCGACGACGACAGGGCCGGTGTTGAGCCCGATGCGCAGCGCGAGGTCGATGCCGCGCTCGGCCCGCAGCGCCTGCGCCAGATCGCGCATCGCGCGCTGGATGCCGAGCGCGGCGTGGGCGGCGCGGCGCGCGCTGTCCTCGTGGGCGATCGGGGCGCCGAAGAGCGCCATGACGCCGTCGCCCGTGTACTGGTTGACCGTGCCCTCGAAGCGGTGGACCTCGGCGGTGATGATCTCGAAGCAGCGGTCGATGATGGAGTGCACCTCCTCGGGGTCGCGCCGCTCGGCCAGCGTCGTGAAGCCCGCGAGGTCGGCGAACAGGACCGTCACCTGGCGGCGCTCGCCCTCGAGCGCCGAGCGGCCCTTGAGGATCTTGTCGGCGAGGTGGCGCGGCGTGTAGGCGGCCGGCGGGGCGGCCGCGGCGGCGGGCACCGGCGGCGCAACGGTCGCGGCCGTGGGCGCGCCGAGCCGCTGGCCGCAGGTGCCGCAGAACCGGGCGCCGGGCCGGAGCGCCGCCTGGCACGCAGGGCAGCGCGTCTCCAGAGGCGCGCCGCACTGGTCGCAGAACCGGTTCTCGGGGGGATTGTCCGCGCGGCAGGCCGGGCAGGTCACGGCAGGAGGCTACCACGCGGGGCGGTGGGCGGCGCGCGCCGGGAAGCGCGCGCCGCCGTGCGCGCTAGTCCTCGTCGTCGGTCAGCTCGTCGACCGTCTCCTTCGTCTTGCGCTTGGCGGTGCCGAAGCCCTCCTGCACCTCGCCCTTGATCTGGTCCGCCTCGCCGCTCGCCTCGAGGTCGGGGTCGTTCATGATCTCGCCCGCCTTCTCCTTGACCTTGCCCTTGCCCTTCTCGAACTTGCCCTTGATCTCGTCGCGATCCATGGAACCCTCCAGGGCGCCGCGCGCGCCAGGGACACTGCAGTGCAACGGCGTTGCCCGCGACATCCGCGGGCAATTCCGGCACGGACGCACACGGGCGCCGAACCTCCGGACTTCCCTGCCGTATCGGCCGCGATGTCATCCCGGTGACACCACCGACGGTAGAAGTTCATCCAGGGCCTGCACGACGGGTTGCAGGAATGCAAGCCGGACGCTATTCTGAAAACACTTCAATCGGCTCCACCCCGACGTTCAGTTCCTCAGCAGGGCCAAAGAGACGGATGCGGCAGCACCCCAAGGAGGAACCTGTCATGGGCGTGAAGAACACGGTCGCGATCCTGGCGCTCGGAGCGGCGGTGGCGGTGGGCGGGCTGCTGATGACCCGCCAGATGATCGCCGTCGCGGGCGAGATGGACACCGAGCGGCTGAACCGGGCCATCCTCGATTACGTCGCGGAGAAGAACCCCCGCGCGCCGATCGGCGTCTTCCGCCGGTTCCCCGAGACGCTCCTGGCCGAGGCGCAGAAGAGCAGCATCGACCACTGCCTGGCGCTGGCCCAGGCCGAGGTGGAGTCGGACTTCCGCCACGACGCGGTGGGCGGCGCGGGCGAGATCGGCCTGTTCCAGATCCTGCCCAGCACCGCGGCGATCATCGAGCGCGTCGCCGGCCCCTTCAAGCGGCCGAGCACCGTGAAGGGCGTGCGCGACCTCGGCGACCTCGCCGATCCCATCCTCAACACGCGGTTCGCGATGGCGTACCTGCGCGACATCCTGCAGCGGCGCGCCACGATCAAGGACGCGCTCACCGAGTACAACGGCGGGCCCGGCGGCCGTCACCCGCACTACTACCGCATGGTGATGGGCGCGTACGTCGAGGTTCTCGAGCACCAGCAGCTGCGCTGCCGCTTCCGCGAGGTGCCCAAGCAGCCGACGCTCTTCGTCCTGCTGTCCCGCGCCTGATCCTCGCCCGCCGCGACGCTCGCACCCGCCCCGGTTTCGCCGGGGCGGGTGCTCGGTCCCATCGAGCATCGCGCGCGTCAGGGAGGGCTGACGCCGGGGGCCGCGGCGGTGCCTCCGGTTCGAACGTGGAAGACCGTCGGGCGTCCCTTCGCATGGGCGGCCTGGATCACCGTTGCGAAGTGCCCTGTCGTCAGCCCGCCCGGGACACCGAGCAGGGCATCAGCCTGACCGAGCGCCTCCAGGGCTCGGTCGATGTCGTCCGGTGCGCGGATCTCCCGCTCGACCAGGGGTCAGCCCCAGCCGCATCGCCGCCGTGCGAGCGGCCTCCACCCCCCTGGCTCCTGCTGCGCCTCGAGGAGGAGCGGCGCGGCAAGGAGGGCGAGAGCCAAGAGCATGACCCCCGGGTGCGCCCGCCGCGTCAGCGCCGCCGCCCGATGGATCAGAGTCCTCCGCGACGTCAGCCGCGCCCTACCGGGAAGAACCGGCCGCGCGCGGTGGCCACCACGCGGCCACCCGCGAGCTCCTCCAGGCTGCCCTCCACGTCCACGTAGCGCCCGTGATCCGTTACGAGGCGGCCGCGGCCGAGCAGCGCCGTGGCGAGCGGCACCGGCGCCACGTACCGGACGGTGAGCTCGCCGGTGACGGTCACGCGCCCGGTGGCGCGCAGCGCGGCGCCTCCGCAGATCTCGTCCAGGTAGGCCGCCACGATGCCGCCGTGCGCGGCCCCCGGCGGTCCCTCGTACACGGGATCGACGACCACCGGCGCCACGACGCCGTCCGCGGTGCGGAAGCAGCGGACGTGCAGCCCCGACGGGTGCTCGGGGCCGCACCCGAAGCAGCGGCGGAAGAGGTTGAGCGGCTCCGGCCAGTGCTGCTCCTCGAGCCCCTCCAGCGCGTCGTGAAACCCCGCGGGCAGCGCCGTCGTGTCGCTCACGGCGGGCGAGTGTACCATCACGCCACGGAGGGGCTCCCATGAAGGGTGTCACGCTGCCGACCGAGACCGTGTTCGTCATGGAGATGTCGCCGATCAAGTTCGGGCTCGGCGCCACGGACGAGATCGCGTTCGACGCCCGCCGCCTGGGGCTGAGCCGGGTGCTCGTCTTCACCGACCGCCACGTGGCCGAGCTGGGGCTGCCCGAGCGCATCCGCGGCCTGCTCGCCGATGAGGGCATCAAGGCCGAGATCTTCGACGGCGTGGAGGTCGAGCCCACCGACCGCTCGATGGAGGAGGCGGCCGCGGTGACGCGCGGCCACGCCGTCGACGGCTACATCGCGGTGGGCGGGGGCAGCACGATCGACACCTGCAAGGCCGTCAACCTGCTCGCCACGCACCCGGCGCCCATCCGCGACTACATCAACCGGCCGGTCGGCAAGGGCGTGCCGGTGCCCGGCCCGCTGCGGCCGCTCATCGCGGTGCCGACCACCGCCGGCACCGGCAGCGAGACCACGGCCGTCGCCGTCACGCACGTGGTGGACGAGAACGTCAAGGCCGGCATCTCCCACCGGCTGCTGCGGCCCGCGCTCGGCATCGTGGACCCGCTGAACACGCTCACGGTGCCGCCCGAGGTGACGGCGGCCGCCGGCGCCGACATCCTCACCCACGCCATCGAGTCGTACACGACGCGGCCCTACGACGCCCGGCCGAAGCACCACCCGCCCGACCGCCCCGCCTACATCGGGGCCAACCCCGCGAGCGACGTGTGGTGCGAGAAGGCCATCGAGCTCGTCGGGCGCTACCTGCGCCGGGCCGTGCTCAACGGCCACGACCTGGAGGCCCGCCTGCACCTGGCGCTCGCCGCCAACTACGCCGGCGTGGGGTTCGGCAACGCGGGCGTCCACATCCCGCACGCCGTCGCCTACCCCGTGGCCGGGCTGGTGCGCGACTACGTGCCCGCCGGGTACCGCACCCGGCACCCGCTCGTGCCGCACGGCATGTCGGTCATCCTCACCGCGCCCGCCGCCTTCCGCTTCACCTACCCGACGGCGCCCGCGCGGCACCTGCGCGCGGCCGAGCTGCTCGGCGCCCCGGTGGCCGGCCTGGGCGAGCGCGAGCGGCGCGAGGCGCTGCCGCGCGCGCTGCTCGACCTCATGGCCGACGTCGGGATCCCGAACGGCCTGGCCGGCGTGGGCTACGGCGAGGCCGACGTGCCCGCGCTGATCGAGGGCACGCTGAAGCAGCCGCGCCTGCTCTCCGGCGCCCCGCGCACGGTGGGCGCCGCGGAGCTGGACTGGATCCTCCGCGAGGCGATGCAGTACTGGTAGGTCCGCGATGCCCCGCCGCGCCCTGCTCGCGATCATCGCGACGGTCGTCGCGGCCGCCGCCGCGTTAGCGCCGGCTTCCGGCGATACCGCGTGGGTGCCGCCGAGGTTGAGCGCGGCGGAACGAGGCGAGTGGCAGGACGGACGTCCGCCCGGCTGGAGCGAGGCGGCCAGGCGGGTCGGGCGCGACTGCCCGCCGGGCCTCGCGAAGCAGGGACGGTGTGGCCCGGGGGCGGCGCCGACGGGCGCGTTCGAGAACGACCTGCGCGAAGCGCTCGAGCGCCTGCGGCGCTGGGCCCGCGACACGATCCGGCTGCCCGGCCCGCTGATGGATTCCATGCTCGCGGGCGTCGAGGGGGCGGCGCGGCACGGCGTGCCGCTCGACGTGGCCGAGCGTGTCGGGAAAGCAGCGGCCGAGCGCCGCCTCACGCCGCTCGGCATCGAGCAGATCACGCGGGCGCTGGCCTACGGCGCCCGGCACGGCGTGGCGCCCGCCGACATGGAGGCGTTCGCCGGGAACGGGCTCGCCGCGGGCGTCCCGCCCGAATCGATCGCCCTCGGG